>JBCCGX010000945.1:0-4250 GCA_039029035.1 Acidobacteriota bacterium
GTGCGGGCGGAGAGCGGTAAGACGATCGGGGCGGTCGCGGCTGCCAGCTCGACCCGGTCGAGGAAGCGAAAACTCGCTGCCGACAGGTGCGCCCACACGATGCCGCGTCCACTAACCACTCGCTGCTCGGCCACGAGCTCGACCCGCTGCCCGGGATGGAGAATCTCGTCGACATAATCAACCCCTTGCGCCAAGCGCCCCAGGTTCGAAGAGAGATGCCTGAGCCAGCCTTCGGTCGGCGCGGCGGAGACCTCCTGGTTGGCGAGGCGCTGCAGGCGCGCCCCACCGCGACCGACCGCCACCACCCGGATACCGCCGGAGAGGGCGGGAAAGGCAAACAGCACATCCTCCGCCTCACGGTCCACCAGATGCTCACGCCACAGAACCGCGCCGGATTCGGAGCGCAGCTCCGCATAGAGGTCGACCGTACCCGCCAGAACTCGCCACACTTCGGGCGGACCGTGGCACTCGACCACCGACCCCGGCGTCAGCTCGATCTCGCCACCCGTCGCGAGCTGCAGCGTTCGCGGCGCCGAGTCCGGCGACCCAAGGGTCATGCCGGCATCCACCCCTCAGGTCTCCAGTAGGTCACGATAGAGGCCCTGGGCCGTCATCAGCTGATCGTGGGAGCCGCGCTCGACGATGCGCCCGCGATCGAGCACCAGGATCTCGTCGCAATCACGGATGGCACTGAGCCGGTGGGCGATAAAGATGCAGGTGCAGCCGCGACGCCTGAGGTTGACGATCACCTGGCTCTCGGTCTTGGCGTCCAGGGCGCTGGTCGCTTCGTCGAGCAAGAGGATGTTCGGTCGACCGATCAAGGCCCGAGCGATCTCCAGGCGCTGGCGCTCGCCGCCGGAAAAGTTGCGTCCGCCGGGCTCCATCACGTAGTGGTAACCGGCCGGCCGCGCCGCGATGTCGGTATGCAGGCAGGCGTCCTTCGCTGCCTCGACCATCCGTGCTTCCGGCAGCGAGCTGTCCCACATGGTGAGGTTCTCGGCCACTGTGCCCTCGAACAAGGCCACGTCCTGGTCGACCACTGCCAGGGTCTCGCGGAAGACGTCCCGCGGAATGCTGACCAGCGGCCGACCGTCGACCAGGATCTGCCCCGACCACGGCTCGGTGACCCCGGCAATGATGCGGCCGACGGTCGACTTGCCGCTGCCCGAGGCACCGACGATGGCAACGCTCGCCCCCGCTTCGAGCTGCAGATCGAAGCCGTCGATCAGCGGCGGCTCGAGGGGACTGTAGCCGAAGGTGATGCCCCGCAGCTCGAGCCGGCCGCCGAGCTTGCGCGGCATCGCCTGGGTTGCCCCATCGGAGATCAGAACCGTGGCCGAGCTACGGCGCAGGAACTCCGGGTCGACCTCTTGCCGCATGACGTCGTCGAGCCGGTTGAGTAGACCCTGCGCTTCCTGCAGTTGAGCGCCGGCTTCGACCAGCTGCCGCACCGGCATGGAGAAAGCCACCATCAAGCCCTGGAACGCGACCAGCATGCCGATCGTCAGGCTGCCATTCATGATCCGCAAGCCGCCGACCAGGAGGATCACCGTGGTACCGAGAAGCCCGAGCAGCGGCGGCACCGCGGTGAGCAACGCATGGGCCCGGCCAGCCGACTGCATGGCGTTGCCGATCTTCGCCTGCTGGCCGGTCCATTGGTTGTAGACCACCGACTCGGTGCCGCTCGCCTGGTAGGTGTCGATCGAGCGCAGGCTCTGCATCAACAGGCCGACCGACTTACCCTTGTCACGCTGCAGTTGCTCGTTGGTATCGCGCAGCTGGCGCGCCACCTTGAGGAAGGCGACCATGTTGATCGCCGCGAAGCCGATGCCGATCAACGTCAGGCCGACGTCATACTGCAGCATGATCGCGGCGTAGATCGCCAAGGTAGTCAGAGCGAGGAGGGTCGTCGCCAGGCGGTCAGCGACCAGGCGCGCCAGGGTGTTGTTGTAGAAAACCCGACTGCTCAGATCACCGGCCGAGCGCTGGGCGAAGTAATCCAGCGGTAGGCGCAGGACATGCCACACCATCTGGCTCGACCAGGTGGTGCGCAGCTTGGTCTGGAAACGCAACAAGCCACCCTCGAGCAGCCAGCTGAGGATCGCCGTGACCAGACCCGTCGCCGCCATCGCCACCAGGAGGGGCCAGAGCCAAGACTGTTGGCCCTGGATCAGGTAGTAGTCGACATAGAGGCGCGAGAAGGCCGGCATCAACAGACCGGGCACAAAGAGCGCCAGACTCGCCAGGCCGATGAAGGCAAACGAGCCGGCTGAGCCCCGAGTGCGCTGCACCAGGCTGGCGATCGGCCCCGGGGGCTTGCTGGTGCGGACGAATCGACTGCCTGGCTGGAAGGCCAGTAGGACGCCGGAATAGGCTTCCTCGAAGCGACTCGCGTCGACCACCCGAGGTCCCCAAGCCGGATCGTTGAGGTACACCTTGCCGCGGCCGAAGCCCTCTACCACTACGAAGTGGGTAAAGTTCCAAAAGGCGACAAAAGGTAGAGGCAGCTTCCGCACCTCCGGCGCGTAGACCGCAAAGCCTTTGGCGATCAGGCCATAGGAGCGCGCCACGCGCAAGACGTTCGACGCCTTGGCGCCGTCACGCGAGACACCGCAGGCGTGGCGCAGCTTCTCGAGCGGCTCGTGGCGTCCGAAGTAAGCCAGGATGATGCCGAGGCAGGCGGCACCACACTCCGCCTGCTGCATCTGCAGCAGGGTCGGCGTTCGCACCCGGCGCCGGACGAGCCAGCCGCGCGGGTCGAGCCAGGGTGGAATCCACGGCGGCAGCGGTTTCGACATCCAATGGGGCCAACGCCGCTGGGGGCGGCGCCAATCCGGGCGCCGGATGGAGGTCGACGAGGCTCTCACCGCGCCCCAGCCAGGAGATCAATCATCAAAGAGGCGCCCCAAGGCCGGCAGCACCACGGTGATCAGGCGCTCGTGCTGGGTGATCACCTGGCCGGTGCACAAGGTGCCGACATTGATCCCGAGATCCGGTCCGGTCGAGGAAGACCAGCTGTAGCCGGTCGGTGTCGCAGCATCCCGATCGAGGGTGACCCGCACTTCGAAGGGTGCCTGGGTGCCCGACAGCTGCTCCACCAGCTGGCGATTCTGCAGCACACGCATCATGCCTTCGGTTGTGGCTGGAACCTCCGCCACGGTCTCGACCCGACCGAGGAGGAAGCCGAACTCCTCGCGGCGGATGGAGCTCAGGGCGAGCTGAACTTCCATCCGCGAGCGAATCTTCTTGCCCTCTGCCGGCGGCACGTAGAGCACCGCGATGAGCTCGTCGGCCTGGGCCACGGTAGGGTCTCGAAGAGCCTTCTCGTCGACGGCCGGCAACAGACTGAACAGGGCACCGTTGCGACCGGTGATCTCGCCCCGATTGATCTTGAGCTCCACCACCTTGCCACCGTAGGGACTCTCTACCCGGCTCTTGCTCTCGTACTCGGCCTCCAGACTGGCGACCTGGCGTTCGAGATCTGAGATCTCCAGCTGGCTTTCGAGTAGCTCGCGCTCGTGAATCAAGTCCTGATCAGAGATCACCTGGACGAAACGCTTGATCTCGTTCTCGACACTCAGCACCTCGTCCTTGCCCTCGTCGACCTGCGCCCGAGTGGCGATCAGCTGCCGACGCGAGATGATGCCACGCCGGTTCAGGTCCTCCTCCCCGGCCAGCTGCTCCTCCAGGTTCGCCAGGTGGCTCTTGGCAAAGTCCAGACGCTGCTCGAGAGCGAGGCGCTGATCGGTGATGGTCTGGTTCTGCGTCCGTGAAGTGCGCTCGTGGAAGGCCAGAATCGTCTCACGCCGATTGCGCGCCTCGGCCAACTCTTCGCGGCTCCGCTCCGCCGCGCGCCGCAGTTGCGGCTGGTCGACCCGCGCCACGGTCTGTCCCGGCCGCACGATCATGCCTGGCTCGACCAGCAGTTCGACCAACCGCCCTTCGGTCTCCGAGCGCACCGTCAGAATGCCGCCGGCGTTGATCAAGATCCCCTCGCCGCGGACGGTGATCGGCACCGGAATCAGGATTCCAGCGGCGACCGCGCCGGCCAGCACCAGGGTCAACGACGACAGCGCCAGCCAATGCGGAAAGCTGGCCACCTGGATCACCTGATCCAGCTGATCCGGCGTCGACAGGCGCTCGGCCGCCACATCGGCGCTCTTCTGCATCTTGGAGACCGGCCGCTCGCGACGAGAAGGGGACATTGGCGACATCTTGCCATGTCCGGCTCGACCTGTGCCACTCCCCAC
>JBCCGX010000946.1:0-4247 GCA_039029035.1 Acidobacteriota bacterium
CAACCCGGTGTTCTTGCTCGACGAGATCGACAAGATGGCCATGGACTTCCGTGGCGATCCCGCGGCGGCTTTGTTGGAGGTGCTCGATCCGGAGCAGAACGATACCTTCGCGGATCACTACCTGGACGTGGAGTACGACCTCTCGAAAGTGATGTTCATCGCCACGGCCAACGTCATCCATACCGTGCCGGCACCTCTGCGCGATCGGATGGAAGTCATCGAGCTCACCGGCTACACGCCGAACGAGAAGCTGGCGATCGGGCAGCAGTTCCTGGTGCCGCGGCAGCTCGACTCCCACGGCCTGAAAGCGGAGCGGATTCGCTTCAAGGACGACGCAGTCAGAGCCCTGATCGACAACTATACACGCGAGGCTGGGGTGCGTAACCTGGAGCGAGAGATCGCTTCGGTCTGTCGCAAGGTCGCGCGCAAAGTCGTCGATGAAGGCAAGAGTCTTGAGGTCGATGTCGAAGGTCCCGACTTCATTCGCGAGCTTCTCGGCAAGCCCAAATTCCGTCGTCGCCGCAAACAGGAGGAGTCGATGATCGGCATCTCCACCGGTCTGGCCTGGACCGAGGTCGGCGGCGAGATCCTGGAGACGCAGGTCGGCTTGATGAAGGGCAAGGGCAAATTGACCTTGACCGGCAAGCTCGGCGATGTCATGCAGGAGTCCGCTCGGGCGGCCGTGTCCTATGTCCGCAGTCGCACAGAATTCCTTGGCATCGATCCTGACTTTTCCAGTGAGCTCGACCTGCATATCCATGTGCCCGAGGGGGCGATTCCGAAGGATGGCCCGTCGGCCGGTATCACGATGGCCACGGCGCTGGTCTCGGCTCTGACTGAGAAGGCGGTGCGTAAGGACGTCGCGATGACCGGCGAAATCACTCTCCGCGGTACGGTATTGCCAGTCGGCGGGATCAAGGATAAGATCTTGGCTGCCTTCCGAGCTGATATCACAGAGATTGTGATGCCCAGCGAGAACGAGAAGGATCTCGAAGACATTCCAGAGGAAGTGCGCGACGTCCTGACCGTGCATCTGGTCGATTCCATGGACGAGGTATTGACCTTTGCGCTAGACGGCGAGCTCGCGTCGCTTCCGGAATCGAAAGAGAAGTTTGAACAGGTCTCACCGGAGGCGGGTGTAGAATCGGGTTCTCTGGCCCACTAAGCCATCCGCAGGGCGCTGAACCGGCGCCACCTCGAATCCCTTCACCAACCAACGACCGAGACACCCAGCCGCTCTTCCCCGGGCGGCTCTTCAGAAGAGGTCTTCTGAGCTTGGCGTCGATGACGTCAGGCGGCCTTCGACCTCGACGGGATCACGGACATCCGTGATTCCAGGCCCTCTAACCTCCTGTCCCCACAATCCAGCCGTTTTTTGGGTCCGACAGCGGACTCTATATCCGTTCATAGATTCAGCGCCTATTGACTCGCGTTTCAAGCTTGCCGGACCTTCCTCCATCCCCGCTTCGGCGATTGACTTTCCGGGGTAACGACTGCTCCGAGACCAGGTGATTGGCCAGTGAAAATCGACACGGCCGAGTTTGTTCTTTCGGCGAGTCGCCAGGACCAGTTCCTGCGCGACGGTATGCCCGAAATCGCCTTCGTCGGCCGCTCCAACGTCGGTAAGTCGAGCCTGCTGAACCGCATCCTGCAACGGAAAGGGCTGGCACGGACCAGCCGCTCCCCGGGGCGCACCCGCCTGGTGAACTACTTCCTGGTCAATCGGCGGTTCTATTTTGTCGACCTTCCGGGCTATGGCTTCGCGCGGGCATCGCGCCAGGAGCGGCAGCGCTGGTCCGAGCTGCTGGAGGAGTACTTCAGCCAATCGGAGACGGCCGGCGGTCGGCTGTTGGTGCAGCTGATCGACGGCAAGGTCGGTGCTACCCCGCTGGACGTCCAGGCAATGGAATACTTCAGCAGCCTGGGTCTGGAACCGCTGCTGGTTGCAACCAAGATCGACAAGGTGCCGCGGAGTCGCAGAGCGCGCAACCTGGCGGCGATCCGGCGCCGCCTGGACCTGGATGGAGAGTTCGAGATCGTGCCTTTTTCGGCGGTTTCAGGGGAAGGAGCGAGGCAGCTGTGGAACGGGATTTCAGTCTTTCTCCGGGCTACTCCGGAGAAACCTCAACGAGTGGGAATGACATGAGCAGAAACAACCAGAAGCAAGCTGTCCGAACGCCGCGCAGCCGGCGTGGACCGAGAGGGTTGGGCGGTCAGGGCGGTGTCGCGGTGCAGGAGGGGCCGGGGCTCAATATCCGCGAGCTCAAAGAGATGTCGATCTCTCAGCTGGCTCAAATCGGCAAGGATCTGGGGATCGAAAGCACCACAGGTACCCGCAAGCAAGAGCTGATCTTCAAGGTCCTGCAAGCCCAGACCGAGAAGAGTGGCTTGATCTTCGCCGAAGGGGTGCTGGAGTGTTTGCCGGACGGCTTCGGGTTTCTGCGTGCGCCGGAGTACAACTATTTGCCGGGACCCGACGACATCTATGTCAGTCCGTCACAGATCCGGCGCTTCGACCTGCGGACCGGTGACACAGTCTCCGGCCAGGTCCGTAAGCCGAAGGAAGGCGAGCGTTACTTTGCGCTGATCAAGGTCGAAGCGGTCAATTTCGAGCATCCCGACATCGTCCGCGACAAGATCTTCTTCGACAACCTGACGCCGCTCTACCCATTGGAACGTCTGGCTCTCGAGGTGCCAGGGGACATGTCGTCGCGGATCATGGATTTGGCGACGCCGATGGGTAAAGGGCAGCGCGCCTTGATCGTCGCCCCGCCGCGAACGGGTAAGACGATGCTGCTGCAATCGTTGGCCTCCTCCCTGGCACACAACCACCCAGAGGTGGTGCTCATCGTGCTGCTCATCGACGAGCGCCCGGAAGAGGTCACTGATATGCAGCGCTCGGTCAAGGGAGAGGTCGTCTCCTCGACCTTCGACGAGCCAGCGACCCGGCACGTGCAGGTGGCGGACATGGTGATCGAGAAGGCGAAGCGCCTGGTGGAGCACAAGAAAGACGTAGTGATTCTCCTCGACTCGATCACCCGCCTGGCGCGGGCCTACAATACGGTCCAGCCGCCGTCCGGTAAGGTGTTATCCGGTGGTATCGATGCCAATGCTCTGCATCGACCGAAGCGTTTTTTCGGCGCCGCGCGCAACGTCGAGGAGGGAGGCTCCTTGACCATCATCGCCACCGCTCTGGTCGACACCGGCAGCCGCATGGACGATGTCATCTTCGAGGAATTCAAAGGCACTGGCAACTGCGAGATCCATCTCGACCGCAAGTTGACCGACAAGCGGGTCTTTCCGTCGATCGACATCAATCGCTCCGGTACCCGTAAGGAGGAGCTGTTGCGCTCGGACGACGAGCTGCACCGTGTGTGGGTTCTGCGCAAGGTCCTCAATCCGCTCTCCACCGTTGAGTCGATGGAGCTGCTGCGCGACCGGCTGAACAAGACGCGCACCAACGAAGAGTTCCTCGGCGCCATGTCGAGGTAGTGGAGTAAGAGGCGGGGTGGCTGAGGCGAGTTCGAGCAGCGGCGCAGACTGCAGAGCCGAGCAAACGTCTTGGGGTAGGATCTAGCTGGATGTCGTCCAGCAATGGCACACTCTCCGGCTGGGGGCGCTTACCGGGTCCCGGACGGGAGGTCGTATCGGAAGACCTGGCCGCGGCCGCGGCCGGCGCCGCGCTCACTCGAGGCTTGGGGCGGTCGTATGGCGACTCGTCGTTGCCACCGGCCGATCGACCCGTCGCTGCCGGCTCGCGATTGGCGGACCGTCTTCTCGCTTTCGATGCCGAGAGTGGTTTGCTGCGGGCCGAAGCTGGTTTCTCCCTCGGAGAGCTGAATCGGATCTTTTGGCCGCGCGGCTTCAGCGCCCCGGTGGCGACCGGTACGCAGTACGTCACCCTCGGCGGCATGGTGGCGGCAGACGTTCACGGTAAGAACCACCACGTTGCGGGAACCTTCGGGACTCATGTCCGGCGCCTGAAAATGCTGCTTGCGGACGGTCGGTCCGTTTGGTGTTCGCGTGACGGCAAGCACCGTGAGCTCTTCCTCGCCACCCTCGGCGGGATGGGGCTGACGGGCCATATCCTCGAGGTCGAAGTTGCCTTGGCGAGGATCCCGTCGCCTTGGATCTGGTCCGAGTCGGAGCGTATCGCCGATCTCGATCAGTTCATCACAAAGTTGCGTGAGGCTGCTCAGTCGTGGCCCTTCACCATGGGCTGGATCGACTGCTTGAAGCGCGGTCGA
>JBCCGX010000947.1:0-4246 GCA_039029035.1 Acidobacteriota bacterium
GAAGATCCGCCGTACGCCATAGGCATGGTGCAGAGTGAGGAAGATCGAGCGGATGACGTCGTTGAGGCCGGGGCAGAGACCACCGCAGGTGACGATGCCGCAGGCCAGCTCGTCGGGACGGAAGAAGAGGTCGGGTCGCGGACCCGCAGCCTCGAGGGACGGCAGGTTCTGTGGGTCCGGCGACGACGGGTCCAGAAAAGGCTCGATCTCGTCCGTCTCGGCACACACCAGGACGCGGCTATCGCTGGCGAAGCGCTCGCGCCGGCCCCGTAGGGGGGATGGCACACGGCATTCGCCGAGCACCGGAACCTGGAGCGCACTGGCGGGTGGAATCTTCATCGTCGTCCTGTGTCGCGAAGCTTATCGTCAAACCACCTGCGGTAGACTCCTCACCCTGAGATGGCTGCCACTGGCGACACGACCGGCCCGAAACCGACCCGTCGCGGCCTGCTGATCGCCGGCCTGGCTGCGGCCATGGTGGCATGCTTCCTGGCCAGTCTGGCCGTCGGCTCGGCGCGGGTGCCGTTCGACGAGGTGGTGACGATCCTGCTCGGCGGCGAGAGTGAACGTCCGGCCTGGAGCGCCATCGTGCGTCAGTTTCGGTTGCCCAAGGCGTTGACCGCCACCCTGGCCGGGGCAGCGTTGGCGGTCAGCGGTCTGTTGATGCAGACTCTCTTCCGCAACCCCCTGGCCGGGCCCTACATCCTCGGGGTCAGCGCTGGGGCGAGCCTCGGGGTCGCGCTGGTGGTGCTGTCGGTCGGGGCCGGCGCGTCACAGATGCTAGCCGGTCTCGGCTTGGCCGGAGACCTCGGCTTGGCCGCCGCTGCCAGCCTCGGTGCCGGGGCAGCCCTCGGCCTGGTGCTCATCGCTGCCCGGCGCGTGTCCACCCTCACCCTGCTGATCCTCGGGGTGCTCTTCGGCTACGCCACCAGTGCCCTGGTGACAGTGCTGATCCACTTCAGCGTCGCCGAGCGCATCCAGTCCTACGTCACTTGGACTTTCGGCAGTTTCGGCGGCGTGACCTGGAGCCAGGTCCACATCCTGGCGCCGGTCCTGAGCGTCGGCCTGGTGCTCGCCTACCTGGCAGCGAAACCGCTCAATGCTCTGCTGTTGGGTGAAAGTTACGCCGCAACCATGGGCGTTTCGGTGCGCCGAGCGCGCCTCTTGATCCTCGGCAGTACGGCCCTTCTGGCCGGTGGCGTGACAGCGTTTTGCGGGCCCATCGGCTTTCTCGGTGTGGCGGTGCCGCATCTGGTGCGAGGCTTGTTGCGGGTGGCCGACCACCGGCTGTTGATTCCAGCATCAGCCCTGGCGGGTGCCGTCGTTGCCTTGCTCTCGGATCTGGTGGCTCAACTGCCCGGCAGCCACGCTGTGCTGCCACTCAATGCAGTGACGGCGTTGATCGGTGCACCGGTCATTGGCGTGGTGATCCTGCGGCGACGCGCTCTCGAGGCGTCCTTCGGCGGATGAGCAGCAACCCCTCAGCCGCTCCGCAACCTCTCCTCGCGACCGAGGGGCTCGCCGCAGGCTACGACGGCCGGCGTTCGCGGACCGTCTTGGCCCAGGTCTCCCTGCGGCTCGACCCGGGTGAGCTGGTCGTCGTGTTGGGGCCCAACGGCGCCGGCAAGTCGACCCTGCTGCGCACCCTGGCGGGGATGTTGCGACCCCTCAAAGGGACCGTGGAGGTGTCGGGACAAGCCGTGGACGGTTTGTCGCCGAGTCAGCGGGCGCGCCTCATCGGTGTCGTTTTGCCAGAGCGTGTGACGCCCGGCATGCTCTCTGCATACGATCTCGTTGGCCTCGGGCGCTACCCTCACACCTCCTGGGCGGGAGGGTTGCGCCGCGAGGACGAAGAGATCATTCGTTGGGCGCTTCGGGCGGTCGGGATCGCGCATCTCGCGACGCGCGACGTCGCTGCTCTGTCCGACGGTGAGCGCCAGAAAGTGATGATCGCTCGTGCCCTGGCACAGGAGCCGCGGGTGTTGATCCTCGACGAGCCGACGGCCTTTCTCGATCTACCGGGCAGGGTCGACGTGATGAGCCTGTTGGGCAGGCTGGCACGGCGAGGTGACGGTGACAGAGCAGTGTTGCTCTCGACTCATGATCTCGATCTGGCGTTGCGCAGTGCAGACCGTGTCTGGCTCCTGGACCGCAAAGGCGATCTCCAAAGCGGAACCCCCGCTGAGCTGCTCGCCGCCGGAGCCTTTCAAACCGCCTTCGAAAGCGAGGAGCTCTCGCGATACCTTCCCCGAGCGGGCGCCCTCGAGCGGGATCCGCCATCGAGTTGCCCCAGCCCGGACAAAGACGATAGGTTCGAACCATCATGAATGAAGCTAGAGTCCGCCGCGTCGCGCGCGAGCGTCATCAGTCCACTTTCAGTCAATGTGTCAGCTTCCACTGTGTCGGCGTCATGGCCCTCGCAGCCCTCACTATGGCGGCCGCTGCCACCGCCCAAGACGGGCGACCCGTACCCGACGATCTGGCGTCGCCACCGCCGGACGCGATCGTCAACCCTTCCGGCTTGGCGTCCAAGGTGCTGGTCCCCGGCACCGGCGAGACCTACGCCGATGCCAACGACATGGTGGCGGTCCATTACGTCGGTTGGACACCGGCGGGCTACGAGTTCCAGAACAGCTACAGTGCCGAGCAGCCTGCCACCTTCAGCTTGGAGAAGGTGTTCCCAGGCTGGACCGAGGCCATGCAAATGATGGTGACCGGCGAGGAGCGCCGGTTCTGGATCCCAGCGCGCCTCGGTCCACCGAACCCCAAGAGCGGACCACGGGGCGACTCCATCTTCGATGTCAAGATGATCGCCATCCGCCAGATCCCCAACCCGCCGGCGCAACGTGTCAAGGCGCCGGAGGATGCCGAGCGCACCCTTTCGGGCGCCTACACCCGGCAACTGGAGGCCGGTGCCGGTGAGGAGTATCCGCCAACGGATGCCGCCGTGCTCCTGCACTACACTGGCTGGACGGCCGACGGTAAGACCTTCGATTCGAGCCTGTTTCGTGGACGGCCCACCGCTTTCCCCCTCGGCAAGGTCATGGAGCCCTTCGCCGACGCCGTGCGCCTGATGGTAGAAGGTGAGACGCGCCAGGTGTGGATCCCCGGCCACCTCAACACGGGCGAGTGGCCAGGCTCGCCGCGTGGGCCGCTGGTGTTCGAGATCCAGTTGCTCAACATCTTGCCTGAAGGCACGTTGAAGAGCGGTCCGATCGACAAGTCGAAGGTTCAGGCCAGCCCTGGTGCAACCGGCTAAGTTGAGCCGATGAACGGCAGATCCCGATTCCGCCAGCCGATCGGATTCGGCGGCGGCTCCGCCGGGCCACCGCCGAAGGACATCCTGTGGCTGCTGGGTGTTCTGTTCGTTACCTATTCGCTGCAGTTCTTCCAAACGACGGCGGGGATCGGCTGGCTGTTTCAGCTGTCGCGTAACGTTTGGGAGCGTGGCTTCCTGTGGCAGCTGGGTACCTACCCGTTCGTCGCCAACGCAGCGTCCGGCCCGTTGTGGTTCCTGCTCTCGCTGCTGATCATTTTTTGGTTCGGCCGCGACGTCTACCGCTACCTCGGTCGCCGGCGCTTCTGGCAGCTGATGGCCTGGGGCCTGGGCTCGGCCTCGATCGTGGCGGTGCTGGTGCAACTCGTGATGGATCAACTGGGCACCGGCGGGCCCTATCCCTTCGTGCTGATGCAGGGGCAGACCATGGTGCTGACCGTGCTCATCGCGGCCTTCGGCACGGTCTACGGCAACGCCACCATCCTGCTGATGTTCGTGCTGCCGCTCAAGGCGCGTTGGTTTATCGGCCTGGAGATCCTCTTCGCCTTCATGGGGTTCCTCACCACCAAGGACTTTGCCGGCTTCCTCGGGGTCTGTGTTGCCGTCGGCATGACCTACCAGATCCTCACCGGGGGCGGCCTGCGCCGCGGCCTGCGCGAGCTGCGCCTGCGCATCGAGCAGAAGATTCTCGAAGGGCGCCTCAGGCGGATGCGCCGCCAGCGCGGCATGCGGATTGTCAAGCCACCATCGGATGACGACGAGCCGGGCGGGCCCTACGTGCATTGAGATCGGCGCGACTATCATTCCTGACAGCGGTCTGGCAGCAGCGGTCGAAGAGCGCCAGTTTCGCGTCGAGATCTCGTTACACTAGTCGGCGATGCCTACCGCGCCGGCCGAGGCCCTTTCGGTCTTTCATCCCCTGATCCATCGTTGGTTCGACGAGGCGGTCGGCGAGCCGACGGAGATCCA
>JBCCGX010000948.1:0-4246 GCA_039029035.1 Acidobacteriota bacterium
GAAAAGGGCACGATAGGTTTTGGCGACGAGGCGCAGATCGTGATCCTGCAGCTCCTGCCGATGGGAGACCTGCACCAGGATTTCGGCAAAGCTCGAAAGGTCCTCCCACAGCCGCCGGGCGATCGCCACGTCGCGCTGGTCGCTGTTGAGCCAATCGAGAATGCGCTTCATCAATTGGCGCATGTTGACCCGGTCGTCGACGCGCAGGAACGGGTAGACGCTGAGCTCGCGGAAAGCCAGGATCCGGTAGAGCACCGAACGCAGGCGTACCTCGAGCGAACGGTCCTTCTTCTCCGACTGGCCGCCGGTCTCGCGACGCAGGTTCCAGTAGAGCTTGCGGATCTGCAGCGAGACTTCGACATCGAACCATTGGCGTTCCGGCGGCGTATGGCCCTCGAACTCGAACATCGCCGATTCGACCGAGATCAACGCTTTGCGCAGACGGCGCAGCCCCCCCTCACAGTTCGACGCCAGAGTCATCTGATCGTGGCGGTGGGTCGCCGAGGCAATCAGCACCTCGAGGGAGTTCTTCAGATCGGCGCGGGCGAAGAACGTCATGTCGATCAAGTCCCGGGTCGCGAGCTCGGTCGAGATCTGTAGGCCGATCTGGCTCAACGACTCGGGATCCTCGCGCTCCATAGCGTCCGACACCGGACTGTAGAACTCTTCGATCCCCACCAGCAGCTCAATGCCTTCGCGCAGCAGGTGCGTGACCTTGGGCACCAGATCCGTCGCCAGGCTGATCAAGGCGCTGTCTTCCGGTACCCGGACGTCGGCGCTCTCGATCTGGTTGATCAGCTGGCCGAGCTTGTCAGAGAAGCCGGAAAATCCACTCGCGGCAGTCGACATACGGCAGATTGTATCGCTTGGCTCCGAGCGTTCCGAAATTCAGCCGCGTCACGAGCTCGAGAAAAGCTGCCCGAGGAGTGAGGCTAGGGCTCGATAGAGTGGGTTGCGGGTCCGCTGTCGGCAAGCTGCGGCAAAAGCTGGGATGGTCGGTTCGAGGATCTCCTGCCGCAAACCATCGACAGCCTTTCGATGGTCTCGCATCCAGGCTTCGGCCAAGAGCGGCAGAAGCAGCCCGAAGTGGTCGACGGGCAGGTTGGCGAACCCCGGCTCGGTGTCCAATTGCCGAGCAATGCCATGGATCTGCGCCAGCAGGCGCTGACTGTGCTCCTGGGGCGCGCCGCCCAGCCAGGCGCCAGCGAAAGGCGGCGCTCCCCGGGGCAATACGAATAGGGAACAATAGTCCACTGCCGCTTGCTCGAAATCGTCGGTCTGCCACTCCCGGCTCAGATACTCACTGCAGCCGGGCTCCAGCTTGTCCAGTGTCTCGAGCATGCCGGGTTGACGCAAGGTCCCGAGCCCCGGCGGATCGATCTCGTGCAGCAGAAAGTGAGCGATCAAATGGGCCAGCGAGGCGCGGGTGGCGGAGTCGATCGCTGGCTCTGGCCGGGATGTGGCCTGCACTCCTTACACCTTGCGGATCGTGCAGACGTTGTCATACCAGTTCTGACCGCCGACCAACGGACATGGGTTGATCGGCAGGGCATCGTTGATGTGCACGCCGCCGCCGGTACCGCCCCGATCCTTCGACCACCAGATGTTGTTGGTGATGTCGGGATCGCGCAACGCGTCGTTGTTGGGATCGAAGCCGGGGAAGCTCTCGTGCTGCTGGCGGTTGTCGGCCGCTTTGCCGATCGCGCCGTGCTCCCAATGCCCGACGTGATGCGACGACGCCACGCAGCGCCGATGCATGCCCTGGAGAAAGCGCACCTGATTGCGGAACGAGCCCACGGGTTCCTCTTCGCCGGCGCGGTAGGTGTGCCCCTTGGGGCGGTAGGTCGTGACCTCCACCGAATCCCCTTCCGCCAGCCCCAGCTCGTGCCCCGTCTCCGGGTGCATGAACAGAGGATTGGTATGGACGATCTCCGCTTGGTACTTCAGGTGTCCCGAGCGTCCCTGGGTGTGGACGTTCCACTTGAAGGTGGTGAGGATGTACTCGTCGTCCGAGAGATTCTCGTGCGCCGGGATCTTGAAGTAGATCGGCAGGGGACTGGCGTTGCCGTCCGAGAGCGGCAAGTCGACGGCGTTGGCGGCCTGAGGGAAGATGTCGTCATAGACCTGGATCCGCCGCGAAGGGGTCGGGAAGCCTTGCACCGGCTTGCCGTCCATCAGGATGCCGACCGCAGTCTTTTTCGCCCCCTCGACCTGGTAGATGACCTGGGTCTCGCGGTCGACGACACTGCCCGCGAGCTTGTCTTCGGGCACCGGTCGCTCGTAGAGCTCGTAGTCCTTGGCACGATCCGGATCGTGCCAAACGCCACGACGCTTGAAGTCCTCCCAGGCGAGTGGTACCTCTTTGTACCACTCCCGATAGTAGTCCTCCACGTCTTCGAAATCGAAGTATTGCTCCATGCCGCCACCGATCCGCCGCGCCAGGTCTCGCAGGATGATCTGTACCGACCGGGCCTCGCCCGGCGGATCGACCAGCGGCTGACGAATCCCGGTGTAGGGGATCAAGCCGTAGGCATTCTGCGAGTGAGCGTCCCAACGCTCCAGGCTGGTCGCTTCGGGCAGGATCATGTCGGCCAGCGCCGCCTGCTCGCTGTAGCCGATCTCGATGGCGACGTGGAAGGGGATCAGCTCCTCGTCCAACAGCACTTCACGGGCCACATTGGCTTCCGGATAGCCGTAGGCTGCGCCATAGACATAAGACATGTAGACCTCGACCTTGGCCCGCCCTTGACGGATGTACTCCTGCACCAGCTGGCCGACTCGCATCGTGTACCAATGAAACGATAGCGGGTACTCGCTGGGGGTGGCGAGCTCGCCGAAGTACTTCTTCTGCCAGGCCGGCGGAAAGTCCTTCACTCGCTCCTGCACCTCGGGCGGTAGCTCGGCAAACTGGGGGGTGCCGGGCAGAAAAGGCTTGGGCCGTGGGGGCGACGGCTTGGGCTGGGAGATCCTGGGCAGACCGTCCTGGCCGTAACGGCCGGCCCACATGCGCAGGGTGCTGAGGCAAAAACCACCCGGCTTGCCGACGTTGCCCACCAGCACATCGAGCAGCCGAATGCCGCGATCCGCCTGCATGCCGTTGTAGTGCTTGGCCGAGCCACGGTTCGACAGCGTGCAGCAGCGTGGCGCGGCTTGGGCGAACTCGATGGCGATGCGACGAATAGCCGCTGCCGGAATACCGCTCTCCTGCTCGGCGAACTCCGGCGTGTAAGACTCCAAGTGCCGGCGTAGATCGGCCAAGGGGAAGTTGGCCCAGCGGTTCCAGAAGGTTTCGTCGTGCAGGTTCTCGGCCAGGATCACGTGGGCCATTGCCATGGCCACGGCGCCGTCGGTACCGGGCATGATGGCGTGGTACTCGTCGGAAACCGAGGCGGTGGCCGAGGGTCGGACCTCGAAGGTCACCATTTTGGCACCGTGGTCGACCCGCGCTTCCTGGATGCGCTGCATCATGAACAGCCCGCCCTGGTAGGCCTCCATCGGGTTGGCGCCGAAGTTGATGATGTAGCGTGTCTCGGCGAAGTCTTGGGTCTCCCACTCGAAGTCGCGCCCGTAGAAGCTCATCAGCGGTGCGCGCCGGTTGGAGCTGCAGATCGAGCGCCGGTTGAGGCGGTTCGGCGTGCCGAAGGCGTTGGTGAAGCGGCTGCTGAAGCCTTTGGTCTTGTCCCGGCCGTAGTGGAAGATGAAGCGCTCAGGATGGCCCTCTTCGCGGATCTTGCGCAGGCGGCCGGCGACCTCGTCCAGGGCTTCGTCCCAAGAGATGCGTTTCCACTGGCCCGAGCCGCGCGGACCGACCCGCTCGAGCGGGTAGAGCAGACGCTCCGGGTAGTAGGTGTAGCTGATCATGCCGTTGGCTTTTGCGCAGATCTTGCCGCGGGCGTTGGGCTCCAAAGGGTTGCCCTCGATCCGCCGCACCCGGCCGTCCTGCACCCAGCCGATGACGCCGCAGTGGGTGGTGCAGCCGAAGCAGATCGTCGGCACCGCCTTGGCGCGGGTGTAGTCGATCGGGCCAGCGGCTGCCGCCGCGGGAGCTCCATCGGCCAGTCGCTGAAAGACCGGAATCGATAGGGCCCCGGTTGCCAGACCCGCTGCGGTGCCGCTGGCGAGCTTCAAGAAATCACGTCGATCGAGATCCGCCATCGCAGCTCTCCGTTTATCGCAGGGCGCCGATCAGGGCGTCAGCGCCCTGACCGCCGAAGAGAATCCAGGTGCGCAGCGCCAGAGCACCGAC
>JBCCGX010000949.1:0-4240 GCA_039029035.1 Acidobacteriota bacterium
CATGGGCGGCACGCCTATCGCTCGCGACACTTCGACATTCCGCGGCGCATTCTCCACGACCTGGTGCACGCCTACCGGGACTACTACTACGGCCGGCACTACTACGCGTCGCACAACCACTACCACACTATCTACCGCTTCCCGGTGTACTACGAGACTCGGGTCGAGTACTTGCCCTACGCCTACTGCGAAGGCGACTACTTCGCCACCGGAGTCTTTGGCGATAGCGGTCCGCGCTTCGATGACCACCGGCGCTATTGAGCGCCGCGCGGACGGCTTGAGCGGGGCGACACCAGCGGCGTCGCCCCGTCGGCAGGTCAACCACCGCCGAAGACGAAGATCAGTTGTGCCAAGCCAGCCAAGAAGCCGAGCGCTGCACCGACCAGGATGAGCTTCAGCTCGTCTTCCTGAAAGCAGGGGCGCAACAGATCTTGGAACTGATCCGACGGGAGCTCCACCATCCGCTGTCGCAACAAGCGTTCGACGACCTGGCCGCGCTCCTGGTTGAAGTGCCAATCGTCAAAGGGATCGGTCGACACCGTGACTGATTTCTCACCCACCAGGCTCATCATCTCGGCGAGGCTCTGAGGGCCCACGGCCAGCTGAGTCGGCAGTTGGAGCAGGGGGTCGAGGGCTTCGTCCACGATCGGCTCCATGTGCCGCTTGATCAGGGCTTCGCTGTTGGCTGCCTTGGGCCCGCGAACCATGGCGTAGATGATGCTGCGCACGTTGACGATTTCGCGGGTGACGATCTCGCACCAGACGACAGCCACTTCTTCTTGGCGCTTCAAGAATAGGCCTTGCAAGGTCCAGGGGCCGATCTTCTTGGGCTCTAGGGGGCGGAAGATGATGTTGAGCGCGATCCAATTGGTGGCATAGCCCACCAGAAGGCCAAACACCGGCAGCACCCAGGCCGCTGGATAGGCGACCCAGACCGCCAGCTGTACGAGGCCGAAGAGAAAGCCGAAGTAGAGTCCCGAGCGGACGATGAAGCGGAATTCCTTGGCCCCTGACTCTAGAAAGAGACGATTGAGCAGCGCCGGATCTTCGACTAAGCGTTCGGTGATCATGTGCTTGAAATCGATCAGATCCTCGATCGTCTCGTTGGCCTCGGCCATCAGATTCTGCACCAGGCCTGGAAAACGGTCGCGGATGCGCTGGTAGATGCGCTGCTTGACGACCTGTGGCGTGCGGCGCCACAAGATCGGGTTCTCGGCCAGCACGATCTCGTCGGTGTAGCGCTCGAGGCGCGGGCCGATGACCTTTTCGATTTGGGCGGCGATCTTGGCCGGCTCCATCTGCTCGAAGAGCTCCGGCAGGGTGCCGAGTTTGTCCATTGTGGAGTCGACAAAGATGCCCGCCATCTTGGCTGCCTTCGACGGGATGATGCCCTGCCAGCCGAGATAGGGTTTGCGGCCGATAAACTCGAGAGGCAGGAAGGTGAGCTGGATGGCAGCCCAGTTGGTGCTCCAGCCGACGAAGCCCGCGACGAACGGGATGCTGGCGTACTTCCACAGATCCGGCTGCAGCAAGAGCGACTCGAGCAAGCGGAGCTCCTAACAGGCGGTGGCGGGAACCGGCGGGCCGAAGAAATTGCCCTGAGCGAACTCGAATCCGAGGCGATGGCAAGCTTGCGCCTCTTCGTCGCTTTCGACGCACTCGGCGATCGGCGTGATGTCGAGATCGGCCACCATGCGCAGGAGACTGGTCACCATTTCCTGGCGGCGCTCCGAGGCCAGGTGCAGTTTCTCGATCCAGGCGGCATCGAACTTGAGGTACTTCGGATTGATTTCTGTCAGCTCCAGTAGACGGGCCTGGCCGGTACCGAAGTCGTCGAAAGCGAGATCGATCTGTAACTCTTCGAGACCGGCCCGGAGGGCCCGGAGGGAAGAAAGGTTCGCCACCGAGGCTTCATGGATCTCCAGCACCAAATGGAGCTCGGGGTGCTCGCGGCGCAGAGCCCGGACCGAGCTCAGCAGCGCCGCCGGATCGGACAGCTCCGCCGGATGCGTGTTCATGAACAGGGCCGGCTCCTGGGTCGGTGGAGGGTCGGGCAGGCCGGCTGCGAGCTCGAGCCCGACGGCGCGGAACGTCTCGCTCAGGGCGACCTCGTCGCCAAGCTTCTCGGCGATGTAAAAGAGCTCTGCCGGCGTCGCAGTCGTGTCGCCGATCTCGGCACGACCCAAGAGCTCATAGCCGGTGACTGTATTGTCAGTCAATCGGACGACCGGCTGAAACTCGGTCCGTAGGTCGCGGCGATCGAGCAACTCGCGGAACGCACTGGGAGCCCGCACCTGGGCTTCGAGCCGTTTGCGTTCCAAGAGAGTGAAGACCTGAGTCGTCTGCAGGGTCGAGTCTGGCGGCTGTTCGACCAACCGTAGCTCGCAGTCGGCAAAGTGGATGATGTCGCCATCGGCGAGGGAGCGGTCAGCGGTGAGCCGATCGCCGTTGACCGAAGTGCCGTTGGTGCTGCCGAGATCGCGGACCCACAATTCGCCGCCGCGCAGGAAAAGCTCGGCATGACGGTGCGAGCCGTGGCTGGAGTTGAGGAAGAGGTCCGACTCGATCTGCCGCCCAACGCGGAACGGCAGAGGGCGCACCGCGGTCCTGCGAACCTTTCCGCGATCATCGAGGCGGCTCTCCAAGTACCAGTTGGACGCTTTCACAGGGGCAGAGGCTCTCCGAGGTCTTGGATCGGGCGCGATCAGACGGTGACACACGTCACACGGTGATACGGATCAGACAGTGATAGCAAATCTTCCAAGCAATCGTAGCACTATCATAGACCGAGCATAGTCTGGACAAGACCTACACGGACCGGAAGAGGAGAAGCGATGGACGATCGGAAGTTCCCGCGGCGTACTTTCCTCCGCGGCGCTGTCGTGGCGCCGATTCTGGCGCAGCTCGCCAGCGTCCGCAGGGTTGTGGCCGAGCAGGTCGCGGCCGAGGTCGGGGCCCTGCCCGAGGCGCCTTTGCCGTGGCGGCTGCGTTCCCTCTACAGCCTCGAGCCTTCGGTGACTTACCTGAATCATGCATCGATCGGCACGATTCCCCGGCCGGTGCAGGCAGCGCACCGGCGCTACCTGGAGATCTGCGAGACCAACCCCTGGCTCTACATGTGGGGCGGTGATTGGGACGAGCCACGGGAGGCGGTGCGCCAGCGCGCGGCGCAGCTGCTCAGCTGTCAGGTCGAGGAGATCGCTTTCACCCACAACACCACCGAGGCGTTTAACCTCCTGGCGCAAGGTCTGCCCCTGGGACCGGGCGATGAGGTGCTCTTCAGCTCGCTCAACCACACCGGCGCCAGCGCTTGCTGGGACCACATGGCCGAGGTTCGCGGTTTCACCGTGCGGCGCTTCGATTTTCCACTCCATGAGGTACCGGACCTCGATCGTCAAGCAGTGATCCGCATTTACAGCGAGCAGGTCCGACCCGAAACCAAAGTGTTGGTCTTTCCGCACGTCGACAACATGGTCGGCTTACGCCATCCGGTGAAGGAGCTGGCTGCGGCCGCACGGGCGGTGGGGGTGCGCTATGTTGCCGTCGACGCGGCCCAGACGGTCGGCATGATCCCGACCGACGTCGGCGGGATGGGGGTCGACGTCTACGCCGCCAGCCCGCACAAATGGCTGCAGTCGCCCAAGGGGCTCGGCTTGGCCTACATCAGTCGTTCGATCCAGGCGGATCTGCGCCCGATGTGGGTCACCTGGGGACAGGACGATTTTGCCGGCAGCGCTCGCATCTACGAAGACTATGGCACCCGCAACTTGCCGGAAGTTCTCGCCCTGGGTGATGCGATCGATTTCCAACAGAGCCTCGGTGCGGCGGCCAAGGCCGCGCACCACCGCGAGCTGCGTGAGCACGCCCGCTCCGCAGTGGCGGCTGAGCCGCGGCTTGTCTGGCGCTCGCCCAACGCTGCTGAGCTCTCGGCCGCCCTGTACTCGATCGAGCATCGGGAGCAGTCGAGTCGCGACCTCTTCGAGCGTCTCTTCCGCCGGCATGGCTTCGTCTTTCGGCCGTTCGCCAGCCCCGGTTTCGACGCCGTACGCCTGTCACCCAACGTCGCCAACTCGCGCGACGAGCTCGATCGCTTCGTCGCCGCCCTACTCGCGGCCTAGTTTGATTCACATCTAGAAACGCCCGATCGGCTCGGTGGGCTGCGCCGCAGCTCAACGCCAGAGTGAACCTTTACTCTTTGTTGAACGTATGTTCACATAAGAAGTAGAGACGAGCTACCTAA
>JBCCGX010000950.1:0-4237 GCA_039029035.1 Acidobacteriota bacterium
TCCGCTCGGCGCCACGGTCGAGCAGATCCTCAGCGCTCACCTCCTTACCGAGCTTCTCTTCCGGCGTCGCGGCAGCGAACAAGCTCTCCAGAAACTCGGCGACCTCGGTGGCAGACTGGGCCTCGCGCTGGGCCCGCCGCGATTCGATCTCGCGGGCGGTGAACCCCGCCGCGAGTGAGAGGGCTGCCAGTGCCGCCGCGGTTACCGGAATCCACTGGCGACGCAGGAACTTGCTGGCGCGGTAGGGGAGCGAGTCCGGAAGCGCTTTGATCGGACGGTCGGTCAGGAAACGATTGAGATCAGCAGCGAGCTGCTCGGCGGAGGCGTAGCGGCGTGCGGGCTCCTTTCGCAGAGCGAAGCAGACGATGGCATCGAGCTCGGCCGAAAGACGCCGCACCGGAACGTGTTCGTGGCCGGCTCGTCCAGCTGCAACGCTCGGTGGTTCCGGGCGCCTGTGGGTGATGGCGTGGACCAGCTCGGCCGGTGTATCGGCGACGGTCGCGAGCGGCGATTGACCGGCGAGGAGGTAGTAAAGGAGGGCCCCCAAACCATAGACATCGGTCGCCGCCGTGATGGGCTTGCCTTCGAGCTGCTCGGGGCTGGCGAATTCGGGCGTCAGGAACCAGTCCACCGTCTGGTTCGCGGGCGCAGCGCCATCGGCGGTCAGCCACTTGGCGATACCGAAATCGAGCAGTTTGGGTGTGCCGTCGCGGGTCACCAAGACATTCGAAGGCTTGATGTCGCGGTGCACGACGAAGCGGGAGTGCGCGTGGCTGATCGCGCCGCATACTTGGACCATCAACCGCACACGCGCACGGACTCCCAACGAGTTGGTGTTGCAGTATTGGTCGATCGGCAGACCGTCGACTCTCTCCATCACCAGGTAGTTGAGGCCCGACTCGGTCGTTCCTCCTTCCAACAGACCGGCGATCGACGGATGTTCGAGGTCGGCGAGAATCTGTCGCTCGTCGAGAAAGCGGCGCCGTGCAGAGTCGCTGTGGAGAGCTCCTGGCAGAATCTTGATCGCCACCTGTCGGCGATAGGCACCGTCATCACGCTCGCCAGCGAGCACGACCCCCATGCCGCCACGACCCAACTCGCCGACAACGCGATACGGGCCGACTTGCTCACCGATTCTCACAGTCATCGCGGTTTCACGAAGAGCGGTCGAGACTGCGCCGGTCAGGCCGGGAGACGATTCCTCTTCGTCAGCTCGTAGCAGCCTCTCGACCTCGTCGCGGAGACTCGGGTCGCCGGCACACTCCTGGGCCAGGAGACTGCCCCGCTGAGGCTCGGCCAGCTCGACGGCACGATCGAAGATCGAGCGGACCAAGCGCCACCGTTCTGCGTCATTCACTGCGAGTGTCTCCGCCGGGCTCGTGTTCGAAGTGTTGGCGCATCCAGGCTCGAGCTGATCGCAACTGGCGGTGGGTCGAGGCGATAGAGACGCCCGTCACCGCAGCGATCTCTTCGAGGGTCATGCCTGCGAAGTAGCGCAGCTCGACCATCTTGGCCTGCCGGGCGTCCAGCTGGCTCAGCTTGTGGAGCGCCTGGTCGAGGTCCAGCATGTCGACTTCTGGTCGCGCCTGGTCGTCGACGACGTTGCTGAGGGTCACTCGGACGGCCCCATCGCCGCGTTTCGCTCGCCTCTTGGAACGCGCGTGGTCAATCAGTACCCGGCGCATTGTCGTGGCGACGATGGCGAGGAAATGTGCCCGATCTTGCCAGGGGATATCCGAGTGGGCGAGCCGAAGATAGACCTCGTGGACGAGGTCGGTTGGCTGCAGTGTGTGCCCGGCGGATTCCCGCCCTAGCTTGCGGAAGGCGAGTTGTCGCAACTCCGAGTAGACAGCTTCGGTGAGCAAGCCGAGGGACGCCGCATCACCCTCTCGCCAAGCCCGAAACCAGGCCGTCGTCTGGGAGGAGGTCTTCGGTGGGGCTTCAGTCATCGGAGATGCGAGGCCCTCAGTCGCCGGCGCAAAAGTCTGTGCTGAAGAAGCAGGCCATGAAACCTACCATGGTTTTCGGTGCCTCCCGGTCTTGGGGCGTAGGCCCTTGGCCTGGCCTAATTGGGTTGGCTCTCTCGCGATCTTTTCGAAGCCTGCCGTAGGAACGGCCATAATGGCCTAATATTGCTGTACCTGCCCGTCCCGTTTGGGGGACCGGAGAAGCGAATCATGGCGAAGAGAATCTTTGGTGGCAACCTGCCGTTCAGTGCGGATGACGGCGGGTTACGCCCTTCACCTCACCCGCCGGAATGACCGAACTGCAACAGCGTTCGGTCAAGGGGCGCATCAGCCTTCATGCGCGCGGCTTTGGCTTCCTGCGACTGGAGCCTGGCGGCGTCGCCGTCGTGCCCGCTGAAAGTATCTTTCTCCCACCTCCCGAGCTCTCGGGGTTCCTCGCCGGCGACCTCGTGGAAGCGAAGTTGGTGGAGGAGACTGACGGCCGATTCTCAGCTTCGGAGTTGCGCCTCCTGGATCGGCCTCGCGAGCGTCTCTTCGGTATTGTCGAAGGCGCCGGCAAGCGCCTCCGGTTGCGCCCCGATGCGGAAGTGGCCAATGAAACCTGGGTCCTCGAAGGCGGCAAGGGCCTGTTGGCGGGAACGGCCGTCGTCGCCAAGATCGACGGCAAGCGGGCTGTGAAGCCGCAGGCGGTGCCCGAGAGTGAGCGGGCCATGACCCAGATCTTGGCCCGCTGGAGCTTGCGGGGAGCGCATGATCGCCGGCAGTCTGCCGCAGCGCGCGAGGCCAGGGCTCGCCGCACCCCACGCCTGGACCTGCGCGAGGTGCCGACGGTGACGATCGACGCGCCGGTCTCGCAGGACCTCGACGATGCCCTCTCCGTCCTCCCCGTGCAGAGCGACGGCTCGATCCGAGTCCTGGTCTCGATCGCCGACGTCGACGCCTTCGTGCGGCAAGGCAGCGAGCTCGATCGCGAGGCACGGGCCCGCGGCACGAGCCTCTACCTTCCGGACCGAGTGATCCCGATGTTTCCCAAGGAGCTCTCGGAACGGCGCGCCAGCCTACTGCCAGGAGAGGAGAGACCGGCTCTTAGCGTGGAACTGAGGATCGATCCCGAGGGCCGGATGCGGGCGGTCGATCTGCAGGAGACCCTGATCCGTAGCGACGCTCGCGTCTCCTACGATGAAGCCTCCGCCTTCCTCGACGAAGGGCGCGAGGAGAGCATTCCTGAAGCGCTCCGCGACACGCTGCGCTGGCTGCGGGCCGCCGCAGGCAGACTGTCGGCGGTACGTGCCGGGCGCGGCGGGCTGTCCTTCGTGCGCGAGGAGGCCCGCATGACCTTCGACCCGGAAACCGCAGAGCCCGCCGCCATCGAGGCGCGGGTCGAGACCAGCGCCCATCGGCTGGTCGAGCGGTTGATGGTTGCAGCCAACGAGGCCGTGGCGGGGTGGCTCAGGAAGCGTGGGCTCCCGGCGCTTTACCGGGTGCACGACGCCCCCAAGCCGGATCGGGTCCGCAGCCTCACCGCCTTCGCTGCCAGCTTCGGCTTCGAGACGGCCTTTGGGCCGGAGCTGACACCGCGTGCGTTTGCCGCGTTCGAGGATCAGTTCAGCACCGCGCGTGTCGGGCCCGCGATGCGCGCGGTCGTGCAGAAGACGCTCGGTCCGGCCCGATACACGCCGGTTCCGGCGCCTCACTTCGGTCTCGGAGCACCCCTTTACCTTCATTTCACCTCGCCGATCCGGCGCTACGCCGACCTGGTGGTGCACCGCATTGTCAAGCGACACCTACACGGGGCGAGGGATCAGGAGGCCGAGGACCCGTCCCTGGAAGCACTCGCCGCCGACCTCAACGAGCTCGCTTTCCGCACCTCCAAAGCGGAGGCCGAGCGTCTCCGGATGCTCGCCGCCCGCCTCTTCGCCGGCCGGATCGGGGAGTGTTTCGAGGGCAATGTGATCTCGGTCAGGTCTTTTGGATTGATCGTCCAGCTCACCGGTCTGGGGGTGACGGGCCTGGTCCCGGTCGAGAGCCTTCCCGGGCACGGTTGGAGAATCTCGCCCGAGACCCTTGAGCTGGTGGCCGACAACGGTCGACAGCGGTTCGCGGTGGGCTCGGCACTGAGCGTGGAGGTCAGAGGTGCGGAGGAGGCGACAGGACAGATCGAGCTCGGGCTGGCCGGCGATACGATCGAGGGCCGTCCGCGCCGCCGGAGTCGCAGCAGACCCCGTCGGCGACGGGGTGAGTCGCGCGACAAGTCGAAACGTTGACGTAGA
>JBCCGX010000951.1:0-4228 GCA_039029035.1 Acidobacteriota bacterium
AAAGGCGTTGATATGGTCGTCGATGTCGTCGGCCGAGCAGCTCGAGAAGTCATCCGCGGCACTCGATCCACCGCTCTGGATGGAGGCACACATGATCGGACCGTTGCCGTTGCAGCTCACGCCCGGGCAGACCGGTGCCTGATTGTCGTGGTTCGCGCTCAGGTTGTGGCCGATCTCGTGGGCGGTGAGGCGACGCCGTGACGAACTGCCGGAGATGTCCTGGGAAATGCCGTAAGCAAACGTCGGCGCGTTGCAGATCACACCGACATAGGCGATGCCGATGGTGCTACCGCTGAAGTTCTTGCCCGAGAACTTGTGCACCACATCGCGCGACACGCTACCTTGGTTGGCGTTCCACCAGTTGCGCAGCTGGGTCAGGCTGGTCGAAGCGCTGAGCGAGGTGTAGGGATCGTTCGGAATGCTCGACCAGCACTGCTGGAAGCTGATGTTGATGCCGAGGTTGAGCTCACTGGTGTAAATGAAGCCCTCGACGTCGTTGAGAATGCCGTTGATGCGGTTGAACACGCCAGGGTTGCCGTAGTCGGCAAAGTATTGGCCGTCGCATTCGGTCGCCACCTCGAGGGTCAGGAAGCCACCCTTGGTGGCCGACGCTGGTCCGAGATCGCCCAAGACCGAGCCACGAGCTCCCGGCAGCTTGTCGCGTAGATCGTGGCGCCCCTTGGTGCCGCACACGGCCGGATCGAGGGAACGGACGTCGATGTCGCGGTAGACTACGATGTTGCCCTCGGCCGGGCCGCTCCCCCCCTCTTCGGCCGGGGTAACGAAGTCGCTCAAGGGATCGATGTAGAGGGTCTCGGCGGTGGTCTGGATCGAGCCGGTCAAGAGCTCCGGCGTGACCGTCAGACGAACCTCACTGTCCGGGTCACCGACCACCTGGCCGCGGAACGTGACGACCGGTCCCGGATCGAGCTCCTCGGCGCCGTTCTCGCCGATCAACACCCGGCGATAGCCGTCACCCCGGAGGTCGTGCTCGTGAACCTCCAGATCGAGCTGCTGGTTGGCCAGGAAGAGGCTCACCTGACCGTCGCTGCGCACCGCCGCATCGACCGCTGCGAGGTCCGCATCGAAGACGTGGTATTCGAAGAGAACCTGATCCAGGGCTTCGAGCACGGCATCGTGTGGCACCGTCGTCGTCGGCACCAGCACCTCGGCGGCGCTGGCTGGCCCGGCGATGAGGCAGGCGAAGATGGCGAAGGACGCAGCGATCTCGAGAAGAGTCTTCATTCTTCCGTCTCCTTTGCGGTTGCGGGTTGTCGAAACAGACCGCGGATGCGGCCACCCCTCGAGTCGCTTCGCCGCACGGATGAGCAAACTTCTCCTAGGGCATCGAGTTCCGTGCTCGAAGCCAAACCTACAGCTCAGCGTAGGCTGACCCTGATCGTCGTGCGAGAAGAACCAGTCATCGGCGCCGGCAAACCGAAACCAACTGACCCACTCGCAGCAGATCTTTAAGGGCGAAGCGACAAGTAAAAAGGTAGGAGTTATAGTAGATACAGGTGGCCTAAAAGTCAATATTGAATGATCGCTATTCGGCGATTGAGGAACGCTGTTGCCAGTTCGGCTCCGGCGGATTGCCGCGGCTGCAGCGAAGGCTTGCTGTGATGCTCGATCGAAGGCTAATTTGTGCCAAAATGACGCCGCCATGAGTGACATTCCACCCGTGATCGTGATCGACGACGAGACCGGCTCGCGTGAGTCGATGGCCATCGCCATCGAGAAGGCGGGTCTCGGCGTACGGACTTTCGACGACGCCCGCGAGGCGCTCAAGTACCTGGACGACAACCCAGGGGTGCAATTGGCGGTGTGCGACCTGCGCATGCCGGAAATGGACGGCCTGGGGTTCCTCGCCGCGGTGCGTGAGGGCGATTACGACCTGGCGGTGATGTTGGTGACCGGCTACGGCTCGATCGAGTCGGCGGTCGAGGCGATGCAGGTGGGGGCCGACGACTACCTCACCAAGCCGGTCGACCTCTATGAGCTGCGTCAGCGGGTTCGCAACCTGCTGGAGAATCGCCAGCTCAAGGAAGAGGTCACGAACCTTCGCCAGCGGCTCGACAAGCGCTACGGCTTCGAGAGCATGATCGGCCGATCGGAAGCGATGGAGCACCTGTTCGAGAAGATGCGCATGGTGGCGCCGACGCGCTCGAGTGTGTTGATCATCGGTGAGAGCGGTACCGGCAAAGAGTTGGTCGCCAACGCCGTACACCTGGCCAGCCCGCGGGCGGACGAGCGCTTTCTGGCGATCAACTGCGGTGCCATCCCCCACGATATTCTGGAGAGTGAGCTCTTCGGCCACGAGCGCGGCTCGTTCACTGGGGCGGTGGCGCGGAAGATCGGCAAGTTCGAGCTCGCCCATCGCGGGACGTTGTTTCTCGACGAGATCTCAGAGCTTTCGCCAACCCTGCAGGTGAAGCTGCTGCGGGTCCTGGAGGAGCGTCAGGTCATGCGGGTCGGCGGGGCTGAGCTGATCGACGTCGACTTCCGGCTGCTCGCCGCCACCAATCGGGCACTCGAGGAGTGGGTCGACGAAGGCAAATTCCGTGAAGACCTCTACTACCGGCTCAAGGTGGTGACGCTCGACATCCCGCCTCTGCGGCACCGCGAAGGGGATGTCGCGCTGCTCTCAGAGCACTATCTCAAGATTCTCGGCGAAGAGCACGGCAAGCCGCCGATCACGCTCTCCACCGAGGCCCTGGAAGCCCTGGCCCGGTACGGTTGGCCGGGCAACGTCCGCCAGCTGAAGAACGTGCTCGAGTCGACGGTCATCTTTCATCCCGGCGGTGAGGTGTCGGTCGACCAACTGCCGCCGGAGATCCGTGAGGCAACGATGATCTCGGGCGCGGTGGCGCCGGTGCAGCCGCAAATGGGCACGCCGCGTTCGATGGACGAGATCGAGCGCCAGGCGATTCTGGAGACTCTGCAGCGCACCAAGGGGCATCGGGCAGAAGCGGCGCGGATGTTGGGAATCGGGCTCAGAACCCTGCAGCGCAAGCTGAAGGATTACAAGCAAACGGGCTATTACGAGGAATGAGCCATGGACCTACCGGCCGAGATTCAGATCCATAACGAGCTACTGGGCATCAAAGGGGGCAAGGGAACCCTCGTTGCGGTCAGCCCCGACGGCTACTACGAGACCAAATGCCCCTTCGGCGGCCGCCAGCACCGGGTGCTCTTCCCGATCCAGAACACGGTCATCGTCTTCCGTGAGCCCGAGGCGGAGTTCGAGCCCGGGATCGAGATCGAGCGCTGAGTGGGTCCCGTGGTGAAGGTGTCTTGCCAGAGCAACTTGCCGGAACAGTCGTCGTGGCCGTCATGTGATTTGTCATGTTGGAGTGATGTCCTTTAGGTGTCTCAACCAGGGCGCATTGGTTCCCCGGAACATCGAGAGGGTCCCGCCATCTTTTGCCGGCGCCAGAATTTTATTGGCCAGGGAGCTAGATCGATGATTCCAGCTGTCAGCCTCTTGCATGAAGCCAACAGAAAGCAGCCGTACGTCCTCTTGATCGAGGACGAAGAAGCACACGCCGAGCTCATCGGTCGCGCCTTCGAGGAGCGCAGCGAGCAGATGGATTGGACCGTTGCTCGCAGCCTGAGCGATGCCCGAGCCCTGATCGAGGAATCGCCGCCCGAAGTCGTGATCACGGATCTCGTCCTACCGGATGGCAAGGGGCTCGAGCTCCTCTCTGCCAACGGCTCGTCGCGTTTTCCGGTCGTGATCATGACCGGACACGGCGATGAGCGGGTGGCGGCCGAGGCCATCAAGGCCGGTGCTCTGGACTACGTCGTGAAGTCCGAGAGCAGCTTCGACGAGCTGCCACAAATCGCCGAGAAGGTGCTTTGTCGTTGGCGCCATCGGGAAGAGAAGGAAGAAGCCGAGAAGGCGTTGTCTGCCAGCGAGAGGCACTATCGCGAGCTCTACGACGAAACGCCTTCGATGTTCTTGACCGTCAACGCCAGCGGTGACGTGGTGTCGGCCAATCACTTCGCGGCGCGGCAATTGGGCTACGAGACCGAAGACCTCGAAGGTATGGCGATGTCCAGGCTCTATACGGAGCGAGACCTGCCTTCTGCGATGCATCATCTGGAAGCTTGCTTCTGGGCCGCTGATACCTTGCAGCGCTGGGAAGCGACGATGGTGCGCCGCGACGAGCAGCGGCTCGATGTCCGGGTCATTGCGCGCGTGGTGTGCAGTGACCGCGGCGAGCGC
>JBCCGX010000952.1:0-4223 GCA_039029035.1 Acidobacteriota bacterium
CCCGTTGCCGATTTTCGAAGCCCCTACCTCGAGCTCGGGCGAGCCGTCTGCGACCTTCGAGCAGCCTTCCACGTCGCCCGGGTCGCCGCTTTCGGCACTCGTCGAACGCTCCTTCGCGGCCTGGACGGCTTCGCGCTCCGGTACGATATCGACGAGCGACGCATGGGCCCCTTCGGCAACGACCAACAAACCTGCCTTGCTCTCCGCGGCTTCCTGCGGGGTGCCATCGGGAAGCTCCTCGCCGAGCACCCGTCGAACCAGGTCGGGGTAGGCATCGATCGGGCGCTCCTTGGTCGGCCGGCCGCGCCGCTTCACCCCGGGGCGTACCGTCGCCGCCAGGCTCGGCAGGCCGAGGTAGTCGAGCACCGACTCGAGGGTGCGGGCGCTCCATTGGTGTTCTTGATCGAAGGCCGTGATCACCTTCAATCGCGCCTCGCGCGCCGCGCTTTCACCCTGGACGGCTCGATGGACCGCCCTGATCGCCGCCTGCAACGCCTCACCTTGCTCCGCCAGAAGAGCGGCCAGACCGGACGTCGCAAGCCGGCCGCCCTCGGCCGACTCGTAGGCCGGGGCCTTCTCGCTATCGGCGAGCACTCCGGCGGCCTGCTGCGCCCACGCTACCAGGTCGGCCGGATCGCGTGGCGTCGGCCCCGCAAGATCCAGGTAGGCGCAGGCCTCCTTGTAGCCCAGCAGGCCGTTGAAGCAACGGCGAATCCAAGACAGCTCGCGGTAGAGTCCCTTCGCCAGATGATCGCGCCGTTGGCGCAGGCCTTGTGACTCCGCAAGGCAACGCTCGAAAGCTCTGTCTCGGGCCTCCATCGCCTCACCAGCGGCCTCGAGGTCCTGGGCGATCCAGCGAAAGACATCGGCCAGAGTCGCCCGATCCCGGCCGCCCCCCAGTGGTCGCGCCGCGGCCAGCCAGGCCTCGACGCGTTGCACCTCGCCGCCAGCCTCGAGGTGACCGAGAAACTCGTGTAGCTGCCTCTGCCACGCTTCCCCGGCGACTTCCGCATAGAGATAGCCGGCGAGGATCACTGAACGGCTCTGGTCGATTCGTTGTCGTACGCCTCGAGTCATGGGGGTCTCCTTTCGAGCCCCATGCTGACACGCGCTCCCTCCCCCGATGCCACCGAAAGTCCGCGCAAAAATTCCGCCGGCAACGAGGTCTCGTCGACCGCCGAGGGCCGGTGGTCCCCGTCGCTCCAAACGAGTTCTTGGCCCTTCTGCCAGACCGTCGGTGCTAGCAGCCCGTGGCAAAAGTCGAGCCGCGCTACGAGCGGATCTTTCCCGCCATCTCTGCGTTGCAGAATCCGCGAAATACTCCAGTATGTCTGTGGTTCTGCTCCTTGATCTGACGAAAAGTATCTCGCTCTCGCCAGCGGCTGACTTTCACCACGGGCTGCTAGGTCGTCGTCCTGGCCGAAGCGGCGAGTCGCAGTGACCGGCCCGTCATGGCGGCCGGGTGCTCGAGGCGCATGAGGTCGAGAACGGTGGGGAAGACGTCGGCCAGGCGACCGCCCCTGCGCAGGCCGGTCGACGGTGTATCAGCATTGCCGCTGGCGTCATTGCAGCGGTCCGGATCGACCAGGATGAGCTCGACATCGTAGGTCGTGTGGGCGGTGTGCGGAGCGTCGTTGCCGGGGTCCCACATCTGTTCCGAGTTACCGTGGTCAGCTGTGACGATCAGCTTGCCGCCGCGCTCGAGGGTGGCGTCGGCGATTTCGCCGACACAGCTGTCGACCACCTCGGCGGCGCGGACCGCCGCGTCGAGCTTGCCGGTATGGCCCACCATGTCGGTGTTGGCGAAGTTGATCAGAAAAAAGTCTTCGCAATCGTCCGCGCGTAGCCGCTCGAGCACCGCGTCAGTGACCTCCCGGGCGCTCATCTCGGGGGCCTGGTCGTAGGTCGCCACCTGTGGCGATTGGGCCATGCGGCGCGTTTCGCCGGGAAAGGGCTGGTCCCGGTAATCGCTGAAGAAGAAGGTGACGTGGGGGAACTTCTCGGTCTCGGCACAGCGGAACTGGCGCAAGCCGAGATCGGCCAGGTAAGCGCCACCGATGTCTTCCATGCGCGGTGGCTTGGGGAAGGCGACCTGCACGTGGTCGTCGAGCTCTTTCTGGTAGGCGGTCATGGTGACGTAGGTCAGATCGAGCTTCGGGCCGCGGTCGAAGCCGCGCTCGCCATCTTCGGGCGAGGGTTTCACGTGGCCGTGGAAGTCGTCGAAGACGAACGCCTGGGTGATCTCACGCGGCCGGTCGCCGCGGTAGTTGGTGAACAGCACCGTGTCGCCGTCTCGGATGCGCGATGCGGCCGCATCGCCCAGGGTTCGCGGGGTGACGAACTCGTCCCCTTCGCGGCTGCTGTCGAGGGGCTGGTCGTAGTAGTCCTGCATGGCGGTTGCCGCCGAGTCGAAGTTGGGCACTGGCTCACCGCGGCCGGTGAGGCAGTCGTAGGCTCGGCGAACACGGCTCCAGCGGTTGTCGCGGTCCATCGCCCAATAGCGCCCGCACAGGGTGGCGATGCGGCCGACGCCGATCTCGGAGCACTTGGCGTTGGCCTGGCGGACGTAGTCCAGGCCGGTGAAAGGGCCGGAGTCACGGCCATCGGTGAACAGGTGGACGAAGACGCGCTCGGCATGGCGTCTGTGGCAGAGCTCGAGGCAGGCGTAGAGGTGGTCGAGCAGGCCGTGGACACCGGCGTCCGAGGCGATGCCGAAGAGGTGCACCGCTTTGCCGCGGTCGCGCGCGCCGTCGACAGCGCGGGTGAGCACCTCGTTGTCGAACAACGAGCCGTCGCGGATTGCCAGGGTGATGCGCACCGATTCCTGGTTCACGATGCGACCGGCGCCGAGGTTCTGGTGTCCCACCTCGCTGTTGCCCATGGTGCCTTCGGGCAGGCCGACGTCCTCGCCGCTGGTCTTGATCAAGGTCCAGGGGTAGTCGCGTAGCAGGGCGTCGCAACGCGGGGTGGTGGCGCGCTCGAGCGCATTGAAAGCTCGATGTTCGGGATGCGGATTGCGTCCCCAACCATCACGGACGAGGAGGACGACGGGGCAGGGTCGATCGGCGCTCAAGGCTCGGGTCTCCTCAGCTTACTTGAGCCTCGCTGTTCAAAGCGGGCTGGCCGGTGGTCTCCAAGACCCGCTGCCAGGTCTCGCCCAGAGGCTCCAGGTGCTTGCGGCGGCCGGCGACCAGGGTCAAAGGGACGTGGGTGAAGCGATGGTTCCAGAAGCCCACCATCATCGCCGTGCGGCCGGCCATGCCGGCGTGCACGGCGTGTTGGCCGAGCATCAGGCAGAAACTCGAATCGAAGGCATTGGCCGGCTGGCTGCGAATGATGTAGCTCGGATCGATGTATTTGACGTTGACTGGTTTCTGGCGGGCGGCGAAGTGACGCCGGATCTCGGCGCGGAGAAACGGGCCAATGTCTTTCAGCTTGCGGTTGCCGGAGAGGTCGCGGCCGGCGTCGTCGCCGCCGACCAGATCCTGGCCGGCTCCTTCGGCGACCACTACCACGGCGTGCCGGCGTTCGGCGAGCCGCCTCTCCAGATGGGCGAAAAGCCCGGCTTCGCCCTGCAACTGGAAGGGGACTTCCGGCACCAGGCAGAAGTTGACGTCGCCACTCGCCAAAGTCGCGCGGGCGGCGATGAAGCCGGAATGGCGCCCCATCAGCTTGACCAGCCCGACGCCATTCCAGGCCGCCCGTGCCTCGCTGTGCACCGCAGCGATGGTGGACTGGGCGTGCTCGACAGCGGTGGCGAAGCCGAAAGTGCGCTCGGTCCACACCAGGTCGTTGTCGATCGTCTTGGGGATGCCGATGACACTGATCGGCAGCCGGCGCCGTTCGATCTCCTCAGCGATCGCCGAGGCGCCGCTCAAGGTGCCGTCGCCGCCGACGGTGAAGAGAATGCCGATGTTCCAGCGCACCAACTCGTCAACCATCCCGCCGACGTCGCGTGGCCCGCGTGAGGTACCCAACAAGGTGCCGCCGCGCTGGTGGATGGTCTCCACCGTGTGGGGATCGAGCTCCAGGGGCGGTGCCGGCCGATCCGCGGCGACACCGGCATAACCGTAGCGGAAGCCGAAGATCCGCCGTACGCCATAGGCATGGTGCAGAGTGAGGAAGATCGAGCGGATGACGTCGTTGAGGCCGGGGCAGAGACCACCGCAGGTGACGATGCCGCAGGCCAGCTCGTCGGGACGGAAGAAGAGGTCGGGTCGCGG
>JBCCGX010000953.1:0-4217 GCA_039029035.1 Acidobacteriota bacterium
CAGGTCGAGGCGCTGTGGTCCTGGCTGCGCGACTTGGAGGGTGCCACCGCGAGCCACACTTCCAAGCGCCGGATGGGTACGGGCTCGTTCCGGATCCTGGAGTCAGGGAGTGCCGAGCGACGGTTCATTCTGCGCGATGGATCCAAGCGGCGGGCCTTCGACGACTTTGCGCGCACGTTTCGCCAACTCTAGTCCGCCAGCTCTAGGAGCCATGGGATCCACGCCAAGCGCTGCACTGACGCAAGGCTACTAAGACCGACGGTCGAGGATCTCGCGCGCCTCGGCGATTTCGTTGAGCGGCCAGTCGGCCTCGGACCAAGGTTCGAGGAAACGGGTGAAGTACTCTCGAGCCGGCGTTATCTCACCCGCTTCCAGGTGGAGCTCACCGAGCCGGAAGAGTGCCAGCATATAGAGCACCGGATGCTCGAGGCGCTCGAAGTCGCTGTCGATTAGGCCGCGCAGTGCGGCGATCTCACAGCTCTGGTCCCACAGGGCCCGGCAGGTGCGTGCGAGACCGTCGCGAAAGACGGCCCCGGTGCTGGAGGCGGAGGCATAGAAGTCGTGCAAGAGAGCCTGGGAGCCGACCACGCTCTCGTATTTCTGCCGCGCCTCCTCGGCCCGTCCTTCGGCGAGAAGAACCTCTGCTTCGAGTGCTTGCTCGAAAAGCACCGCCTGCGTGCCGTGGGAAGCCGCGGCTAATCGACGGACGACCCTGAGGTGCTCCTCGCTCGCCGCGATGTCCCCGTCGCGGGCCGCCAGCCGTCCAGCGAAGTAGCGCGGCGCGAGGAGTGAGGGCTGCATGGCCACGGCATCCTGCGCCGCTTGGCGGGCAGCAGCCATATCGCCACGTAGCTCGGCAAGCTCGGCCAGGCAGAGATGGGCCGAGGTGGGGAAGCCGTTCTGGATCCCCTCGTGATCGGGCGCGGCATGCATCGACGTCGCGCCGCGGTAGGCCTCGATCGCCGCATCGAAACGACCCCGATACGTCAGGTAGGTTCCCCGCGTCCGCTGGTGCCAGGAGCCGTGATACCCCTCGCCCTCCTTGCGCGCGACCAGCTCCCCAGCGTGTTGCCAGCGCCCCTGCAACATGGCCAGGGCGATGCCGTAGTTCTCGTTGACCCGGGTAACGGGCGCTTGCAACTCGGGCACTTCATCGAGCCGGCCACCGATCCCGAGCGCGACGTGCCGTAAGCTGATCATCTCCGGATCCTGTTCTATCCAGCGATCGAGGTAGGATGTGGCTTCCTGCCAGCGGTCTTGGAGCACCAGCGCCAGCGCCAGGTGATTGCGCAGCAGGCCGAAGCTTGGATCGATCGACTCGAGGATGAGCATCGCTTCGGTGGCCCGCGCGATGTAGGCGTCGACTCCCGAATGCAGATACATCTCGCTCAACAGGTAGAGCGCTTCCTTGTCTTCGGGATCCTCGACCAAGAGTGACTCCACCCGCGGCAGGGCTTCGGAGTAGTGTCCTTGCTGATAGAGCGCCGTGGCAGCGTACAGGTCCTGCTGCAAGGGCGGTAGATTGTCGGCCAGGCGCAACGCTTGCTCCGCCGCCTGGCGGCCTACCTCGCCGTTACCCTGCCATAGGGCGGCGATACTGAGCCGGTAGTGCGCCTGGGCGAAGTCCGGATCGATCGCCACCGCCTGGACGAAAGCTTCCATGGCACCGGCGAAATCATGTCGGTGGAGGCGATCCTGCCCTGTCACGTAGTGGCGGTAGGCCTCCACTGAGGCGGTCGAGCCGGTGGTCGACGGCGAATCCGCGATGCCGGCCTCGGTCGAGGCTTGCAGCGTGTCGCTGATTTGCTGGCCGAGAGCCGCCGCAACGGTAAAAAGGTCGCCTGCCGGAGCCTGCTCACGATGGGTAGTGAGCACGCTACCGCCTGCGACATCGACGATATCCACCGCCGCGGACAAAGCCTCGCCGCGGGCCACCTGGCCGATCAACATCTTGTCTAACTTCAGGGCGCGGGCGATCTCGACGGCGCGCTCCGCGTCTCCGATGGTCATGCCACCGATCTGGGACGCCGCGTCGTAGACCCGCTGGGTGCTGACGACGTCGAGATCCGGTCGTCGTGCCAGCTCGGCCCGCAGCAGGCTGGTCATCATGCGGCCGAGTCGATCGCTGTCCTCGGGATCGGTCGAGTTCTCGAAATAGAGCACGGCCAGACGATCGCGCTGCGTCGAAGCTTCGCCAGTCAACGAGGCGCTGCCCTCCGGTGGTGGCTGGCGACAGGCAAGCGGTACCAAGCTCGGTATGGCGAGCAGCAGCAGCCCCAAGACCAGTTGGTGGGGCCTGGATTTCGCCCTGCTGGAGATCATGGCAAGCCCTGAGACCGGGTCCGCTCGCAGCGCGGCCTGACTTGGCCACGGCCTGCTAGACTGGAAGGGAGCATGACCATCCCGGAGATGATACCAGGGCGGCGGGGAGACTCATTCCGGCCTGCCGGGAGGTGCCCGACTCGCATACGCCGCCGCGTCTGGGGGATGCTCCTGCTGTTCAGCCTGGCCAGTTGGTCGACGCCCGCGGTGCGAGCACGGGACGGCGATCGGCTGGAGCGCTTGTCGATTGGTCAGGGGCTTTCGGATAGTAATGTTTACTCCATCTTGCAAGACCGCGAGGGCTTTCTGTGGGTCGGTACGCAGAAGGGACTCAATCTCTATGATGGCTATCAGTTTACGGCGTATGAGTACGACTCTGCCGATCCTGGTTCGCTGTCGCACAATCACGTTCGGGCGATCTATGAAGAGGCTTCCGGTACGATCTGGATCGGGACCCTGGATGGCCTAAATCGATTCGATAGACCAACCAATCGCTTCGTCCGCTTCCTTGTCTCGCACGGTTCGGCCGACGCTGGAGGCTCCCAAGTCGAGTCCATCTATCGCGATAGCTCCGGTGTGCTGTGGGTTGGTACTCGGGGCGGATTGCGGACGCTCGATCCCGACGCCGCGGGCGCCAACGACGATTTGGCGACACCGAGCGAGCCGACGAGGCTCGAGGGAATTCCCATCACCGGAATCCACGAGAATCGCGCGGGGGATCTGTGGATCGCCACCATCGGAGCGGGCCTGCATCGTCTGGAGCGTCAGACCGGAGAGCTGGTCGCAGCGAGCGACGAGTTCCCCGAGCTCGCTAGCCGGCGTCGAATCCTGTGCCTCTATGAGGATCGAGCGGGTGTGCTGTGGATCGGCGGTACGGAGGGTCTGAGCGCACTGGATCCGGTGCAGCGGCAGCTGCGGCGTCAAACCTTGGATCCGGCTCGCCCAGGTGTCGTCGGTGTGCGGGCGATCCACGAAGACCGCGACGGACGGTTATGGGTCGGCACCGACCAGGCCGGCCTTTACACCCTCGACCCGATGACCGGAGAGGTCGAGCACTACCGGCATGATGCCGACGATCGGGCGAGCTTGAGTAGCAACCGGATCGAGACCCTCTCGGCGGATGCCAGCGGCATCCTGTGGATCGGTACCCGCGGCGGCGGATTGAACAAGGTGGTTCTCAAACAACGCAACTTCGATCTGTTGCGGCACGATCCGACCGATCCCGGCAGCTTGATCAACGATCAGATCCGATCGATCTATGTCGACCGCTCGCGCGCGCTGTGGGTCGGCACTGAAGGCGGGCTCACCCGGCGCGAGTCTGAGCGTGGCGCGGTAACCCACTTCCAACACGATCCGCAGCGCACCGATAGCCTGAGCGGTAACAGGGTCTGGGCGATCGCCGAAGATACCGAAGGCTCTCTATGGCTCGGCACCCAGGGTCGCGGGCTGAATCGACTCGATCGAGACACCGAGCTCTTCACCCACTACCTGCACGACGCGCGCGACCCGCACAGCCTGAGTCACGACGCCGTGTCGACTCTCTATGTCGACCGATCCGGTGTCCTTTGGGTCGGCACCCATGGCGGTTTGAGCCGGTTCGACCGCTCGAGCGAGACTTTCTCGGTGTTTCGCCACGATGCGGCGGACGCAACGAGTTTGAGCAACGATCGGGTCACGGCGATCCATGAAGACGGCGCCGGACAGTTGTGGGTCGGGACCTATGTCGGGCTCAATCGCCTCGACCCGCAAACCGGCGACGTGCGTCGTTTCTCCCGCCAGCGAGATCGCCCGGATTCCCTGGTTGACAATCGGATCTGGGCGATCTGCCAGGCGGCGGATGGAGGCCTGTGGATCGGCACTAGCGGCGGGGTCAGCCGGCTGGCCGACGGTACCGA
>JBCCGX010000954.1:0-4203 GCA_039029035.1 Acidobacteriota bacterium
GAAGACCAGGAGGATCGCTAGGCTGTAGCCGGTCAGAGAGTGCAAGCTGCTCATCCACAGCTTGGCCCGCTCGCTGCGCAGCAGGGCCTGGTTCCATTCGAGCAGCAGGTTCTCGTGCTCGCGCCGCATCGGCCGCTCGGCACCATGGTTGCGTGCCGGCACCAGGCCGAGCAGGGCGTCGAGATAGAAGCGGCTCAGCGCTCCGGCATGGTTGCGCACCCGCAGATCGGTCTCGGTCAAAAAGGGCTGGGCCGCCACTGGCAGGCCCAGGGTGAGGACCAGGGCGAGCAGCGCCAGCAGCGTCACCCCGGGATCGAGCCAGATGATGCCGGCCGTGGTCAGCAGGGCCTGGAAGACCAGGCGCAAGAAGGCACCGGCAATCTCCGGCACTTCGTGCAGGGCGTGAGTACTGTGGCTGCGCTCCGCCATGTCGGAGGCCAGGCGGCTGCGAAAGTAGCGGTCGGCGAGCTGCGCCGTCTTCTCCAGAAAACGCCGCCTCAACCGCACTTCGAGACGGCGACCGAAGCGCAGCACCGCGGCGGCGGTGGGAATCTCGATCAGTACCACGAGCAAGAGGAACAGGCCGAGGGCGGCGGCAGCCACGAGGCGCTGCTCGGGCAGCACTAGCTTGACGCCGATATCGAGCAAGCCGCGGAAGAAGAGCACTTGGATCACCGTCGCAGCCGCCGCGGTGCCGAGGGCGGCGACGAAGACCAGCGGCCCCATCAAACCATCGGTCGCGAGGGTGCGCCACAGCTCCCGCATCGGGCGAATCTCGGGTTCGGAAAGGGCTGCGGCGAGCTCGGCGGGCAACGCCTCGGGAGCGGCCCCCGGGCCTTCTGCCTCACGGGTCGCGTCGGTGGGCTTGGCGTGCCGTCCTTTGACACGCACCAGCACCGCACCTTGGAGCCACAGCTGGACACTGCCGTCTTCGCCCCGGGGCGCCGGCCTAACGGACCAATAGAGCTCCGGTATCGCTGGTTCGGCGGCTTCGCCGTCCGCGTCGCTCCCGGTGGCCTCGTCGGTCGCCGGTTCGTCTCGTGCCAACTCTTCCTGCAGCATGTTGTCGACCAGGGTCGCCGCCGATCGACCGGTGGGCAGTCCCCCCGAGTCGACCAGCGCTGCCGCCATCCGCACCGCCGCATCGAGGGCGGCGATCGGCTTCCAGTCGGCGTCCGAGCTCACTCGGGCCAGCATGTCACGGCGCGTCGCCGCGTCGAGCCCGAGCGCTGCCATGCGCGCCCCGAGCGTCTCCGAGAACTCTTCACCGCGCGTCCACTCACGCCAGCCGTCCGCCGGCACCACCATGCGGTGGCGATAGACCTTCCGCAACAGCGCCGAGCGCCACACCCAGTGACGGCCGATGGCCGGATCCATCACCTGCACCCACCGGCCGTGCGTGCGCCAAACGACGATGAAGTGGGTCACGCCGATGGGGTTGGCCACCACCAGGATCGCCGGCAGGGCGTTGGCCTGGGTCACGAAGAGGTGGTCCGGCGGCACCATGATCTGCTCGCTCTCCACCCCGAGCTGGTTCGCCACCTCGTCCATGGTGTCGATCGAGGTGCCGTCGACATCGGTCTGGCAGGCTTCCCGTAGGCGATCGTAGCCCACCCCCACGCCGAAGCCCTCGAGCAGGCATTTGAGCGACGCCGGGCCGCAATCCATCGCCGACGTCTGCACGACCTCGGGGGCGAAGAAGGACCGCTTTGGGGCCATCGGCTCTAGCCGCCACCTGCTGAACGTGCCATCGATCGCGAGGTGACCGCCCGGCCGGCCGCGCGCAGCACCAGCTCGGCCGGCGACAGGCGCTCGATCTCGACCACCAGCACGCCCGGCATGCCGTGCTGCAGGGGAATCGCCGACTCCGGCGCCGCCTGGACGGCCCCGTCGACCCACAGCCTGCCTTCTCGCGCTTCGGCCGAGACCCGCGAGACGGTCACTGGCAAGCTACCGAACTCGGTCCAGGGAAAGCCATCGAGGCGCAGTTGGGCTGGCTGGCCGTCGCGCACCAGGGCGAGGGCGTCGGACGGTGTGAAGCCGGCCACCACCTTGAGACCGGCCGCAGGGATCACCGTCGCCAGGTGATCCCCCGCCGCCACCACCGAGCCTGGGCGCACCTTGGCCACCTCGCCCAGGCGGCCGCTGGCCGGGGCGCGGATCACCCGGCGGCGGATCTCTTCCTCCAGCCGTTGCGCCGCCGCGGCCGAGGTCGCGGCACTGCCCTCGAGCTCGGCGATCTCGCGCTCGATCAGATCGAGCCGTGCCTGGCGATCGCTGCGTTCCAGTCGGCGCTCGTTGCCCAACCGCGTCATCGCCTGCTCCAAGGCGGTAGCGTCGGCCCGGCGCTCGCGGGCAGCGGATTCGGCCCGCCGGCGCTCCATCTCTGAGGTCAGCCCCTGGTCGAAGAGTTGGCGGAGTCGCAGCGCCTCCTCCTCCGCCAGCTCCGCCGCAGCTACCGCCGCCTGGAAGCGCGAGCGCGCCTCGTCCACCGCCGAGCCCGCCGCCACGCCTGCTTCGGTCAGACCCGACGACTCCGTCGCCAGCGCCACCCGCAGGCTCTCGATTTCTTTCAACAGCGCCTCCCGACGAGCAACCTCCTCGTCGAGGCGCCGGCGCTCCAGGTCGGCGTCGAGTTCGAACAGCACCTCGCCACCCACCACCTCGCCACCCACCGCCGCGCGGACCGCGGTCAACCGCCCGCCGGTATGCGCCGCCACCGGATGCACCGCTGCCTCGACCTCCAACCGCGCCTCGTCACTGACCGCGAAGATCGGTAGCTCGGCCGCGACGAACCAAACAAACCAGCCGACCAGCAGCAAGGCGAGGATCGAGAGGCCGAAGATCCAGCCGCGCGACGGCTCGCTTTGCAATGATCTCAGGGTGCGGCTGAAGGGAGATGCCATGCTGAAGATCTCATGATGAGACGGCCACCGCCCAGGCTGCCCTGAGCTCAATGGATGCTGCCCCTCCGTGCTGCGGAAGAACGAGCCTTGCCTGGATTGTAACGGAGCCGGAGGGTCCGAGGTTTCTTGGCTCCCTAGGGCGCACTCCCTAGGCTACGGGAGGACGCCCTCTGTACTCTCAGCGGACGATAAAGCCCGCGCCAAACCATGGTAGGCCAGAAAGACCGCCACCAATGCCACTGCCGGCACGAACATCCAGCCATATGACGCCAAGACGTGGGCTTTCTGCAACTCGCTGAGGAGGCTGCCCAGGCTAGGCATCGGCTCGCCTACGCCGAGGCCGAGGAAGGAGAGGGTGACTTCGGCCAGGATGAAGCGCGGTGCCAGGATGGCCGCCTGGGTGAGGAGCAGGCCCCGGGTCTGAGGCAGGATGTGGCGCCACAGGATATGGCGATCGCTGGCGCCGAAGCCGCGTGCCGCGAGGACGTAGCCTCTCTCCCGCGCACTCAGCACGACGCCGCGAATCATCCGTGCTGGCCGGGCCCACCCGATGGCGCCGACCAAGAGAACGATCAACAGGAAGGCTTGGCTCGGCGCGATGGACAGGGGCAAGAAAGCGCGGGCGCCGAGTAGCAAGTAGAGCCAGGGCAGGCTCAGGAAGAGCTCCGCCAGGCGCATCAGGACGGCATCGGTCAGGCGACCGTAAAAGCCTGCCAGGGCACCCACGAGTAGTCCGAGACTGAGAGATAGGGTCGCGGCGAGTAAGCCGGCGAGGAGGGAGATGCGCCCGCCGTGCAGCAGGCGGGACCATTGATCGCGTCCGAAGCCGTCGCTGCCGGCGAGGAAGAGTCGCGCCGGCTCGTCGACCCCGAGCAGGCGACGCTCGGCGGGGATCAGGCCAAGCAGACGGTAGGGCTCGCCGGGGACCCAGAAGCGCAGGGGAAAGATCCGTGAGTGGTCCTCCACGTAGCCGAAGCCCGAGGGAGCGGGCACTTGCTGGTAGATGAAGGGGCGCCAGTGGAACTTTCCCGCGGCATCGACGAAGTGGATCCGAGTCGGTGGCGCCCAGGGCAACGAACGATCCTGCTCGGCATAGGGATAGGGCGCCAAGAAGCCGGCCAGGGCCACCACGAGGTGGAGCCCGGCCAGGGCCAGGAGGGCGAGTTGCAGCCGCTTAGGCCGCACGGCGGCGCACTCGAATGCGTGGATCGCTGGCGTAGAGTAAGAGATCCGCCAGCAGATTGCCGAGGAGCAGGAACAGGGTCGACAGCAGCACCGCACCGATCACCAGGTGGAC
>JBCCGX010000955.1:0-4199 GCA_039029035.1 Acidobacteriota bacterium
AACGGCAAGCTGGATCGGCGGGCCCTGCCGCAGCCGGATCGTCCGGAGAGCGCGGCCTACCTGGCGCCCAGCGGCGAGACCGAGCGCACCATCGCAGCGATCTGGCAGGAGCTGCTGCGGATCGAACGGGTGGGGACCCACGACAGCTTCTTCGACCTGGGCGGTCATTCCCTCCTGCTGGCTCAGGTGCAGAGCAAGCTGCAGCAGGCGTTCGGACGCGAGATCCCCATGGTCGAGCTGTTCCGGCATCCGACCGTCTCTGCGTTGGCGGGGTTCCTGGCTCCGCAACGGGGCGCCGAGCTGCAGGAACAGCCGGGCCTGCGCCGCGCCGAGCTCCGTCGGGAGTCCGTCCAGCAGACCGGATCGGAGATTGCCATCATCGCCATGACCGGCCGTTTTCCGGCAGCGGACAACATCGACGAGCTGTGGCGCAACCTGCGCGAAGGCGTCGAATCGGTCACTTTCTACAGCGATGAGGAGCTCCTGGCCGCCGGCGTCGATCCCGCCGTCTTGAAAGATCCCCATTACGTCAAGGCGGGTACCTCGCTCGACAAGCCGGAGTGGTTCGATGCCCAGCTCTTCGGCATCAGCCCGCGGGAAGCGGAGCTCATGGATCCCCAGCAGCGGATTTTTCTGGAGTGTGCCTGGGAGGCTCTGGAGCTCGCCGGCTACGATCCGCAAGGCTATGGCGGCGCCATCGGCGTCTATGCCGGGATCGCTATCAACCACTACCTGGTGAACCTCTATTCGAATCCCCAAGAGACAGGCGGGGCCGGCGGCTTGCAGCTGATGGTCGGCAATGACAAGGATTTTTTGCCCACCCGGGTGTCCTACAAATTGAATCTCAAGGGGCCGAGCGTCACCGTGCAGACGGCGTGCTCCACCTCGCTGGTGGCCACCCACCTGGCCTGTCAGGGATTGCTCCACGGCGAATGCGACATGGCCCTGGCCGGCGGCGTTTCGATCAGCAACTACCGCAAGGCGGGCTATTTCTATCAAGAGGAAGGGATCATGTCCCCCGACGGCCACTGCCGCGCGTTCGATGCCCGCGCCCAGGGGACGGTGCCCGGCAACGGGGCGGGCCTCGTGGTTTTGAAACGCCTGACGGACGCGCTCGAAGATGGCGACACCATCCGGGCCGTGATCAAGGGCTCAGCGATCAACAATGACGGTTCGGGGAAAATCGGATTCACCGCGCCCAGCATCGAGGGGCAGACGGCGGTGATCGCCGAGGCCCTGGCGATGGCCGGCGTCGAGCCGCGGGAGGTCAGTTACGTCGAGGCCCATGGCACGGCCACGCCGCTGGGCGATCCCATCGAGGTCGCGGCCTTGAAGAACGTGTTTGGTAGCGAGCCGGGCCGCAGCTGTGCCCTGGGCTCGGTGAAGACCAATTTCGGGCACCTCGACACGGCGGCCGGGGTCACCGGCCTGATCAAGACGGTGCTCGCCCTCGAGCACCGGCAGATCCCGCCCAGCCTGCACTTTGAGCAGCCCAACCCCGAGATCGACCTCGAGCACAGCCCGTTCTACGTCAACACCGTCCACCGGGAGTGGCCCGCCGGCCCCGGGCCGCGACGGGCGGGAGTGAGCTCCTTCGGCCTCGGTGGCACCAACGCCCACCTGGTGCTGGAGGAGGCGCCGGGGTCCCGGACCTCGGATCCTCCCGGTCCCAGACAATTGCTGGTGCTCTCGGCCCGCACCGGCGAGGCCCTGGAGCAGGCCACGACTCGGCTCGCCGAGCACTTCCGACAGCATCCTGAGCTCAATTTGGCGGACGCGGCCTACACCCTACAAGTCGGGCGGCAGGCTTGCGAGCACCGGCGGATCCTGGTTGGCCGCGACCCGGCCGACGCCGCCGCGGCTCTTTTGGCTCGCGACCCGGCACGGGTCGTGACCCGTGAAGCTGCCGCCGCCTCGCCCTCGCTGGTCTTCCTCTTTCCCGGCCAGGGGGCACAGGCGGTGAACATGGGGCGCGAGCTCTACGAGGTGGCGCCGGTCTTCCGCCACGAAGTGGACCGCGCGGCGGAGATTCTGCGGCCCCATCTGGGGCTCGACGTCCGCTCGCTCCTCTACCCGTTGCCGGAGGAGAGCGAGGCAGCGGAGGAGCAGCTCCGCCAGACCGCGCTGACCCAGCCGGCTTTGTTTGTCGTCGAGCACGCCCTCGCCCGGCTGTGGATGGATCTCGTTGGGCCGCCGAAGGCGATGATCGGACACAGCCTCGGGGAGTACGTGGCCGCCTGCCTGGCCGGGGTTTTCTCCCTCGAGGACGCCCTCTACCTGGTGGCGGAACGCGGGCGACTGATGGGGGCCCAACCGGCGGGCGCCATGCTCGCAGTGCCGTTGGCGGAGAGCGAAGTGGCGCCCCTGCTGGGTCCCGAGCTCGACCTGGCGGCGGTCAACGCCGCGCAGCGCACGGTGGTGGCGGGACCGGCTGCGGCGATCGAAGCGCTGGCCGAGAGCCTGGCCGACCGCAACGTCGAGACGCGCCGTCTCGAGACCTCGCACGCTTTTCACTCGGCGTCGATGGAGCCGGTCCTCGAGCCGTTCCGCCAATGCCTGCGCCGGATCGACCTTCAGGCTCCGCAGATCCCTTTTGTCTCCAATCTGACCGGCGATTGGATCGATCCCTCGGAGGCCACGGGTCCGGACACCTGGGTGCGCCATCTGCGCTCCACGGTGCGCTTCAGCGAAGGGCTCGACCGGCTGCTGGACGATCCGGACGCCCTCTTCCTGGAAATCGGCCCGGGCCGGACGCTGAGCAGCCTTCTGCGCCGGCAGGGCAAGGAGGCCGCGGAGCGCCTGGCCATTCCCTCGTTGGCCACGGATTCCAACGCCGGGGAGCTGACCGCCTGGCTGGCCGCGGTCGGCCGCCTGTGGGCGTCAGGTTACCGGGTCGACTGGCGAGCTTTCCAGGCCGGCCAGCGGCGGCACCGCGTCGTGCTGCCCACCTACCCGTTCGAGCGCCAGCCTTATTGGATCGAGCCGGGACAGGCGCCGCCACCCCGTCGTCAAGCAGCGAAACGGGACCTCGAGCACTGGTTCTACGTTCCCACCTGGAAGCTCTCGGCGCCCCTGCCAGCCGCGGAGCTCGCCGAGCAGGGAGCCCTCTGCCTGCTGCTGGGCGACTCCGGCGGTCTGGCGGAGCAGGTGGGCGAGCGGCTGAGGGCGGTGGGATGGCAGGTCGTGACGGCATGCCCGGGGCCGGGTTTTACTCGCCGCGGGGACCGTGCCTATGAGATCGATCCCGGCCGGCCCCAGAACTACGGCGAGCTGATCGCGGCGCTGCTGGAGGAGCACGGAGCGCCGCCGCGTCACATCGTCCACTGCTGGAGCCTCACTGGCCCGCAGCGCAAGGAGGGCGAGCCGTTCGAAACGGTGCAGGCGCGCGGCTTTGACAGCTTACTTTGCCTGACCCGTGCGCTCGAAGAGCAGGGCGTGATCGATCCGGTCACCGTTACGGTGCTCTCGGACGGTGTGCAGAGCGTCGATGGCGCGGAGCGCCTGGCGCCCGCCAAGGCCACCCTGCTGGGGGCTTTGAAAGTCATCCCCCAGGAGTGCCCCAACCTCGCCTGTCGCAGCATCGACGTCCGGTTGCCCGAGCCCGGCAGCTGGGAAGAAGAGGATCTGAGCGTACAGCTGGCGGTGGAAACGGTGACCGAGGTGGGGGAGGCGGAGGTGGCTTATCGTCCCACCGGACGCTGGGTGCGGAGGTTCGAGGCGATCCCGGTGCCGGAGAAGGTCGCGGCGCGACCGCGCCTGCGCGAACATGGGGTCTACCTCCTGACCGGCGGCCTCGGCCGCATCGGTCTCGCCCTCGCCGAGTTTCTCGGACGCACCCTGCGGGCACGCTTGATTCTCCTCGGACGCTCGTCCTTTCCGGCGCGCGAAGAGTGGTCGCGAATCCTCGACGAGGGGGACGAAGACCAGGCCGAGTCGCAAGACTCGCTGGCCGGGGCACTCGGGCGGGCTTGGGGAGACCGGCAGGATCTCCGCCCCAAGATCCGGCAGCTACGGGAGCTGGAGGAGGCGGGAGCGGAGGTCCTGGTGCTGCGGGCCGACGTCACCGACCCGCAGCAGATGGCGGAGGCGATCCGCCGCGCTCGGCAGCGCTTCGGCGAGATCCACGGCGTCGTCCACCTGGCAGGCGAGCTGCAGCGGGCGGTGATGCCGATCGCCGAGACAGATCCCGAGACCAGCCG
>JBCCGX010000956.1:0-4199 GCA_039029035.1 Acidobacteriota bacterium
GAGGCGGCGTGGGCTCCGGCTCGGCAAACGAGCCAAATCAACCACTCTCTCGACTGAACCTTCCGGTCTCGCCGCGGACAGCGGAGAGTACCAGAGCGTCTAGAGGGCGTCAAGCACTAAAATGAGCCGTCGTCTCGCGGGTGACTTTTGGCGGAGCTTCCAGGCACCAGCACATCAATTCCGGGGCCGCCTAGACGGCCGGCACCTCGCTGGCGGCCCGCGCTCTGATCAACAGACGCCGGACTCCTGTCAACAGCTCGCCGGACTCCGATGCAGATCACCCAAAGGCCTCTGAGACCGGAACGACACAGAGAGCCCCCGGGCAGACCAGACAAAAAATCGAGATTCGACGCATCTTGTGTCGTTTCTTAATGTTCGTCTTAATATTTGTCCCAAGGAATAGGGGGAGTGCGAAACAGAGTTCACGATTCCGCCGACGACCGGTCGATTTTTGGGGCGCTGGAGCCATTTCGGGTGGCTCGGAAGAGCTTCATTAGACGCTCGATCGAAGGCACGGCACGGGCCTCGATTGTCGAGCAGGTGCAAGAATTGTCTTGGAGTCAGCGCAATTTGCCCAGATATCTGGTAAAGTTGATCCCACATGGCTTGGTCTGAAATTCATAGTCGGCTGTTGACGAGTCTGCAAGCCGAGCTGAGAGGCAACTGGGGCCGCATCTCCGAGGTCGAAGAACGACTCTCGTGTAGCCCTGGTTACCTCACTAAGCTCTGCTCCGGAGCAAATCCCTTCAAGCTCGACCTCTTTCTCCAGGCAGTCGAAGCCTTGGAGCTCGACCCAAAGGCTTTTCTCGCCCGGACTCTCGAGATCCAAACCACGCCAGCGGACTATCTCAGACAACTCGAGGAGCCCGATTCCCAGGATCGGCCGTTCGCCGCAATCTCTCAGGCGACCCGAGAGCTCGTGGCTAGCGAGCCATCGGCATCTCTGGCTGAAGGACAGCCCACACAACGCCGCAAGGCGTCGAATGCGGTAGCCCTGGCCACCAAGATGATGGACTGCTCCCGCAAGGAGCAAGCTCGGCGGTTGCGTCACACGCCAAAGTACCGTACCCAGAGCTTCGCCAACGCTTATCTCGAGCAGCTCGTCTCGTTGCGCTACAGCGATCCGGTCGGTGCGGCGCGGCTGGTCACGGTGTTGATCACGGACCTGATCCCCAAGCTTCCGGCACCTCAACGAGGCCGCCTTTCCCTTCAATGCCGCGCGCTCGGTCTTTTTGCCACCAGCCGCAGGGTCAAGGGAGAGTTCAGCACCGCAGCCAAAGCATTCCGGCTGGCTCTCGAATTGTCCCGGCAGACACGACTGGACGAGGACACCGCGTATCTACTACGCCTCGCGTCGTATCTGTTGAAGGACTTTGCTCATTTCGAGCGCGCGCTCGAATTCTTACGCGAAGCTCTCGAGATCTACGTCGACCTCGACTCCAGACCCGGCATCGCCAAGACTCTGATTGATCGCGGCATGATGTTCTGCCTGAGCGGCGATTACGATTCTGCGGCGCGAGTTCTCCAGCGAGCCATGTCTCACCTCGAGTTCGGTACGCCCGAGCCTCGCTACCTCTTCGCTGCCTACCAGTACTTGAGCTACGCCTTCGAGCAACTCGGCGACTTGGAAGCTGCCGAGAGTAGCTTGGAGACCGCGACATCCATCGCTGGCCTGGAAAAAGGCTTTTACTGCGGCAAGCTGCAGTGGATGCAGGGCACGTTGGCCTTCAAGCGCGGCGATTACGCCAGATCCGAGGCGCTGTTGCGCTCCGCGTGTGAGGTCCTCTCAGCGCAGGAGAATCCGGCGCAAGAGGCCCTGGTCTCGATCGATTTGGTCGAGACCCTACTCGCACAGGCCAAGGCAGCAGAAGCCTGCAGCCTTGCAAAAGACATGACACGGCTCCTCGAGTGCTTTCCCAAGAACAAGCTCGCCGAGATGGCGATCGTTCAACTGATACGAGCAGCTCTGCAAGGTGAGCTCACCCGCGAGCTTCTCGGGGAAGTGCGGGTAAAGCTCGATGGAAAAAGCGCCCTGGAACAGAGCGCCTCAAAGCCAGCCTAACCGGCCGGCTCGACAAGCGGTCCAAGTTTCAGAGCGCCAGCTGAATCCAGATGTAGGTCTTGGCTGCGGCCAACCTTCGTCGCGGTGTGTCGATCCCGATTCCACATAGCAAACCTCCTTGCGTTTGGGTCGCTTCGTAGGACGTTTCAGTCCAACGCGGCCCTCCTTGTTTCCTCATGCGGGCAGCAGGCTACACCGAAGGAGAGTCGGCAGAGATCTCCCTAAAACAGAATAAACTCTAAAATAGAGCCATCGGCAGCTTTATCGAACTTTGGAAACAGTGTCTATTCTGATTTACAGAGCAAATCGGATCGAAAATTCGTCACGTTGGGAAGTCTCACTGCTTTCTCGTTGCTCGCCGATCTCGATTTGTCGCAAATCTGGCCAAACTTGGAGCCGACGTCCCAAATTGGCCCGATTTCGGCGCAGTCATCGGAGGTGCTATGAAAATTTGTGTCGCCGAGGCCGATTGCTTCCGGTTTCCCCCTGAACCGGCCCAAACAAACTTCCGAGAAGATCTCGCTTGAGGCTCCTCCGAGCCCCTGTGCTGTGCAGGATTTTCGGGCAAGGCGCCCGAGCATAGAGGCTCGTCGTCCGAAGCCATGTCTTGCCCGGCAACTCATCCGGGCCTTGGCATACACCTGGCGATAGTCCAGCGTTACCGCAGACCTCGGCCTTACTCTTTCAGATCGAAATTGACCGTTAGCATATAAAAGACGGCGACCGGCTCGCCATCCAACCGCCCGGGCTCGAAACGCCAGCCACGAACCGCTTCAATCGCGGCTTCGGTCAGGCCGTAGGGCTGCGCTTCGACGACCTCCACGTCTTCTACGACCCCCAGGGCGTCGATGACAGTCCGCAAAACGACGCGGCCACGATGCTTGGCCGCCTTGGCCTCCTGGGTGTAGACCGGTGGCGTCTTTTCGATGGCAACCGGTGCGGTGACATTGTCGCCATCCGCCAAGTGGTAGTCGGTCCGCCAGACGTGGCGCATGCCACGTTTCTGCAACTCCTGTTTGGAGACTCGGTCCACTTCCACCACCAGAAAGAGGAACGGAGCTCCTGGGCCGGTTGCAGTGCTGATGATCGCGCGCGTACCAAGGGGCGTCTGGATTCTCGGCCCCGAGATCAGCTCGCCGTTGAGGCTGATCTCTGCAGCAACCGAGAACACTTCTTTGCCTTCATAGGTCGACGCCGCAGGCTGGATGTTCAGGTCTATCTCGTAGCTCGCCCCACCATGAATGTAGACCCCTGAGACCGAACCGCCGGAAACCGGTAGCTGACTCGCCTGCCGCGCCAGCTCACCGATCTCGTTGAGGGCGAAGAGGTCACGGACTTCATCGTTGTCCGTTTCCGGCTGCCACTCGATCAGCAGCTCAATGAGCTCTTCCTTGCTCAGTACTCCGGCCGAGGTAGGGGCAGAGCCGGGTTCTCTGCCTCCTACCAGGCTGGCGTAGCGCACCACGAGGACCTCCCCGAAGTCGACCGTCATTTGTGCACTGGCGATCGAAGGCCAGAGCATCAGCGGGATCAGCCAGTAGCACACGTTAAATTGGTAACCGGACGAAGCAGTCTGCAATCCAGGCATGGTTAGTCTCCCGCTGGGTCAATTCGGTGGATTCAGAGCGGCCCCTGTGGCGGCTCCATGCGGTCCCGAGGGCGACGTCGGCAGACTCATGTAGAGAGGGGTACCTGAGCGCAGCTCGTGTACCAGCAGCCCTGGAGTCGGCCCGGACTCCCGACGTTCGGCAACGACGGGCGCCGATGGTGCCGGAGGGCTCGTGCCTTGCAGCAGAAGGAGCGCGACGACCATGCCGGCTCCGATCGCGACCGCAAAGACCTGCCGGTAGGCCTCTGGCCAGGCCCGGCGCTGCCTGAGCCGCGTCAGCACTTCGGCTCGCGCAACTCGGGGCGAACGAATCGGCGGGCGGCGCGCCCAGGCTCGAATCTGCTGCTCAATGCGCTGCTCGTCTCGATTCACCGTACTCCCTCCACGGCCCCCTGCAATCGCCTGAGACCCCGAAACCGATGCACCCGCACCGTTGCCGGTCGCATGCCCAGGAGTCGCCCAGCCTCTTTGTCGGTATAGCCCTCGATCCAAGTGAGATAGAGCACCGCGCGCTGTCGCGGGGCGAGC
>JBCCGX010000957.1:0-4197 GCA_039029035.1 Acidobacteriota bacterium
ATCGCGGAAGTGGATCACCGCGTCGCCGTCGGTGTGGGCGTGGGCGACGTGGAAGACGTAGGCGTGGTGGCCGTTCAAGTGGAAGCTCACGGCGTCGGCGAAGGTGAGCACCGGCAGGGCGTCGGACGGTGCGGGGATCGACCCGTTGCCGGTGGAGATGCCGTCGGCGACCAGGCGTCCGCGCACGTTGTCGTGCGCCACGATCTTGGCGCCGGCTTTACCGAGGATCTCGTTGCCGCCCATGTGGTCACCGTGGACGTGGGTGTTGACCACGAAGTCCACCGGCCCGGAGGCGACCTCGGCGACCGCCGCCAGCAGGGTCTCGGTGAACGGCGGAAAGCTGTCGTCCACCAGCACGACGCCGTCGTCGCCGGTGAGCAGGCCGACGTTGCCGCCGCCGAAGCCGCCGACGCCTTCGAGCATGTGTAACCCGGGCACCAGCTCGGTGGCCTTGAAGGTCACCTGCGGTTGCTCGGCCGCCGCCTGGGCGAGAACGGGGGTGGCGAGGAGCGAGGCGAGGAGGCACAGAACGAGGGCGGAACGTATCTTCATGGATCGACTCCCATGGGTTGTTGAGGCGAGGGTGCATGCTATCGCGGGTCGCTGGGCACGAGAAGGTGTCGACATGCGTGGGACCTGCTTGGCATTGGGGGAAGCGTCCAGGTTGCGTCTCTTGCTTCGGTTCGGCCCTGTGGGCTGTGCCGCAGCTCAAACTCGCCTGGGCCGCCCGGCCTTGAGAAAAGCCGTTTTTGCCGGAGTCTGTGCACTAGCGACCGTCGCATAGCTCAAACACGTTCGCTGCGTGCTCGCTCCACAGGGCCTTCCTATCGCGGAGGACCGTGTTCTTGCCTGCGATCGTTCTGTCCTTGATAGGGTTCGCCCGATGAGCGCGGAGAACCATCACGAGTCGCCACGTTATGTCGTCGGGATCGACCTGGGGACGACCAACTCGGCGGCCTGTTTTGTCGATACAGAAGCCGAGCCGTGGACGATCGAGACTTTCCTTATCCACCAGCTGACGGCGCCCTCGACGGTGGAGCGGCGCGAGACGCTGCCGTCGTTCCACTACGAGCCCCTGGCGGCGGACGCGGAGGGCGGCGCGCTGCGGTTGCCGTGGGAGAGAGATGGCGGAAAGCCGGCAGGGCATTGGGTGGGGACGCTGGCACGCGACCGCGGGGCCGAGGTGCCGGGGCGGCTGGTGGCTTCGGCGAAGTCGTGGTTGAGCCATTCGGGGGTCGATCGCACGGCGGCGCTGTTGCCGTGGCACGGTGCGCCGGAGGTGCGCAAGGTGTCGCCGATGACGGTCAGCGCCCGGTACCTGGAGCACCTGCGCCAGGCGTGGGATTTCAGCCATCCCGAGCATCCTCTGGCAGAGCAGGACGTGATGCTGACGGTGCCGGCGTCGTTCGACGAGATCGCCCGCGAGCTGACGGTGTCGGCGGCGAAGGAGGCGGGGCTGCCGCGGGTGGTCCTGATCGAGGAGCCGCAGGCGGCGTTCTATGCTTGGATCAGTCGGCGCGCCGAGTCGGCGGAGGCGCCCCTCGAAGCGGGGCAGAACGTTCTGGTGCTCGACGTCGGCGGTGGCACCACGGACCTGACCCTCATCCGGGTGGAGGGGGAAACCGGAGGCGAGCTGCGCTTTCGCCGCGTGGCGGTCGGTGAGCACCTGATTCTCGGCGGTGACAACCTGGATCTGGCCCTCGCCCAACACCTCGAGGCCCAACTGGGCAGCGGCAAGCTCGACCGGCGCCAGTGGAGCGTACTGATCCACCGCGCGCGCCAGGCCAAGGAGACGCTTCTCGGGCAGCAGCCGCCGGAGAGCCTGACGATCACTCTGCCGGGCGGCGGCTCGAAGCTGCTTGGCGGCGCTCTGCGGGTCGAGGTGCGGCGCCAGGAAGTGATGGGTCTTCTGGTGGAGGGCTTTCTGCCACAGGTGGCCCTCGGCGATCGGCCGGCGCCGCGGGCGTCGGGCTTCCGCGAGCTCGGTCTGCCCTATGCGCCGGATTCGGCGATCACCCGCTACCTGGCCACGTTTCTTAGAGAACACAGTCTTGGCGAACACGGCCTCGCTTCCCATGGCGAGGCCACAGCGGTGGTGCGGCCCGATGTCGTGCTGTTCAATGGCGGTTTTTTCGCCGGTAAAGTGCTGCGTGATCGGGTGCTCGAGATCCTCGGCTCGTGGTTCGACGAGGGCGATTGGGCGCCACGGGTGCTGCGCTCGGAACGTCTCGATCTCGCCGTGGCCCAGGGTGCGGCCTACTTCGGCATGGTGCGCCGGGGCGAAGGGGAGCGCATCCAGGGCGGTTTGGCACACGCCTACTACATCGGAGCGCGGCACGGCGAAGGCGCCGAGGACGACGGTTCGCCGCCGTCTGCCGCGGCACTCTGCCTCGTACCGGCCGGGCTCGAGGAAGGGCACGAGGTGACGCTCGAAGATCGCGCCTTCGAGCTCTTGATCCGCCAGCCGGTGGAGTTTCCGATCTACACTTCGAGCACCCGATCCGGCGATCGACCAGGCGATCTGATCGAAGTCGATCCCGAGCAGCTGCGGGCGCTGCCGCCGATCCGAACCGTGCTGCGCTCCGGCAAGAAGAAAGGGGCCGAGGTGGTGAAGGTGCGGGTCCATGCCCGGCTCACCGAGATCGGCACCCTGGCAGTGTGGTGCAGCGAAGCGGCGGGCCAGCGTAGCTGGCGGCTGGAGTTCGACGTGCGCTCGGCGGTGCGAACCGATGCCGAAGCCCACCACGGCCTGGGGGAGGCGGCGGGCATCGTGCCGCAGGAGACGGTCGATGGCTGCGTCGAGCTGATTGAAGAGACCTTCGGCCGATCGGGCAAGTCGGCGCGCCCTGACGCGCTAGCCAAGCGACTCGAGGAGGTGGTGGGCCAGGGGCGCTGGGATTGGCCGCCGTCACTGTTACGCGCCGTGTGGCGGGCGCTGATCGATCGCGAGTCGGGCCGCGGTCTGTCGATCGCTCACGAGGCCCGCTGGCTCAACCTGCTGGGCTTCGCCCTGCGGCCGGGCTTCGGCGTGGCGGTGGACGATTGGCGCATGGCCAGGACCTGGCAGCTGTCGCATCGCAAGCTCGTCCACACGCGCAACGCCATGTGCCGCGGCGAGTGGTGGGTGCTGTGGCGGCGCCTCTCCGGCGGTCTCACCGCGGGCCAGCAACGGGCTCTGGCGCAGCCGGTGCTGGCCGAGTTGAAGAGTGTGTCCGAGGCCAAGTGGCGTCGGCGTCCACACGAGGCGGCGGAGGTTCGCCGTCTGCTGGCCTCCCTCGAGTGGCTCGAGCCGCAGGTCAAGACCACCCTCGGCGAGCAGTCGGTACGCGCGATCGAGCGCCACGGGGCGAAAGATCTGAGCGGCGCACAGCATTTCGCCCTGGCGCGCCTCGGCGCCCGGGTGCCGGCCTACGGCCCACCGAATGGCGTCGTCGACGTCGAAACCGTCGAAGCCTGGCTGCGCCGGGTGATGGCGATCGAGGCCGACCGCGGCCATCTCCGCTTCGCGGTCATGCAGCTGGCCCGGCGTACCGGCGATCGCTTCCGCGATATCTCGTCCGACCTCAGGCAGCAGGCCATCGAGTGGCTCGAGGCAACCGGTTCGCCGGCGCACTACGCCCTGCTGGTGCGCGAGGGCGGTGAGCTCGAAACCGGTGAGGAGCAGCTCGTCTTCGGCGACAGCCTGCCCAAAGGGCTGATGATTCGATAGTCTGCCTCGAAACACAGTCTGCCTCGAAATTCAGTCTGCCTCGAAATTCCATCTGCCTCGGTAACTCAGTCTGTCTCGATCTCGGTGTGCCCTGTTTCAGCCTGGCTCGATCTCAGGAAATCCAAAGGAGTGTCTCCATGCGCAGCTTCACTCGTTCTTCCGTCGTGGCCCTCTTGGTGGCTGGCGTTCTTTGCGGATCGACTCGGGCCGAGGCGCAGCCGGTCAAGAAGAGCCTGACTTTAGAAGCGATCTTCGACACCGGGCTGTCCGAGCCCGAGCCTTCGACCTTGCGCTGGGCGCCAGACGGCCGATTGGTTTACTTCTTCAAGGCGGGTGCTGATCCGTCCGAGGAGGCGGTTGAAGACGAATCGTCGTCGGACGAGTCGAAGACCAAAGGCACGCGCAATCTGTGGGCGATGGACGTCGCTACGGGCGCCAAGGAGATCCTGGTGCCGGCCGACGACGTGCGCCGCTGGGCGCCGACGGCG
>JBCCGX010000958.1:0-4185 GCA_039029035.1 Acidobacteriota bacterium
AAATCGAGGATGCCCTGGCTGCGATCCCGAATCGTGCGGATCAGCTCGTAACCATGCATCGGTTGATCGCACAGGATCGCGAGAATGACCGTCGTCGCTCCGCCCTTGACGAACTGCCGATCGAGACCGCTGCTACCGCTAGCCGCCACGCTGTTCCTCCGTCGTCCGATCCGTCGCTGGTCTTCGATCGTCGGGCTCGGCCGATCGACCTCGGGTGATCGATGGCCCCGGATTGACCTCCAGGATAGAGCGCAATAATATCTCGGATACAATAGTATTGCAATCGAGATATCAAACGACTCATCCGACGCCCGAGACCCGCGCCAACCCAACGCCTTCAAACCGTGCACAACCCACCGGAACAATCGCACCCGGACAGCTCAGCGGCGGCGACGCCGACTCCGGGGACGCGACGCAGGATCGAAGCCTTCGTCACCGATCTGCTGGCCGAAACCCGGCTTCCACGGTGGCTGCGCGAGGAAGCGCGAGACGACTTCATCGAGCACCTATGCTGCGAAGTCGAGGCTCAGCAGCGTCTCGGCCGTACACCGGAAGTCGCCCTGCATCGCGCGGTCGAGAAGTTCGGCAGCCCGCGACAGATTCGTCGTCGGCTGCAAGCTGTCGCCGACTCGCGGCGCCTCGCCTGGCACAGGCTGCCACCACCACGACGCAAGGGGGATCCTCTCGTGACTTCGTTCCTGAACGATCTGCGATTCGCTACCCGTCTGCTGCTGAGATCACCTGGCTTCGCCATCGTCGCCCTGCTGACTATCGCCCTCGGCGTCGGCGCCAACAGCGCCATCTTCACGGTGGTCAACGAAGTCCTCCTGAAACCGCTGCCTTACCCCGAGCCTGAGCGCTTGGTGCGCGTCTGGCCGGAAAAAGTCTTCTCTGAAGCCATGCTGCAGGAAACGGCGGAGCAGACCCGCAGCTTCTCGGGCCTGACGGCCGCACTTTCGCGGACTTTCACCCTGATCGGCGACGAGGACGCCGAAACCGTCGACGGCAACATCGTGGCCAGCAACCACTTCTCCGTTCTGGGCGTAGCGCCGCAGCTCGGACGGAGCTTCGTCGACACCGATCAACAGATCGGCAACGAGAACGTCGCACTTCTCAGCCACGCCCTGTGGCAACGCCGCTTCGGCGGCGACCCGGAAGTTCTCGATCGAACGATCCGTCTTGGCGGTAGCGGCCATGCCGAGCGCCGGGTCATCGGCGTTCTGCCGGCTCATTTCAGACCTTTCCTCGGTGCTCCGGACGTCTGGGTACCGATGGCCATCGATCCCGAATCGCCGGCCTTCGAAGACGCCTACGGTTGGCGCGCCTTGGGGCGACTGGCGGACGGGATCACCGCCGAGCGCGCCTCGGCCGAGATGCGCACCCTGGTGCCGGCTTTCACCGAACGCCACCCGACCCAATTCCGCCCGCGCCGCATCAGCCCGATCGACGTCGTACCGTTGCAAGAAGCGATCGTCAGCAAGGTTCGTCAGGTCCTCTTGCTACTCCTCGGCTGCGTCGGCCTGGTGCTGCTGATCGCCTGCTCGAATGTCGCCAATCTCTTGCTGGCCCGCGGTACGGCTCGCCAGCCCGAGATTGCTCTGCGTATGGCACTCGGGGCCAGCCGCACCAATATCCTGCGACAGATGCTGATCGAGAGCGCGCTGCTCAGCCTGAGCGGGGGGCTGCTCGGGCTCGTCGCATCGGCGATCTGCCTGCAATTCCTGAAGGGTGTCATCACCACGCACCTGCCGCGGGCGATCGAGGCACAGCTCGATGGGCGTCTGCTGGCCTTCACCCTGGGCGTGTCGCTCGGCGCCGGCTTGCTCTTTGGTATCCTGCCGGCGCTACGCTCGGCTTACACCGCGCCGAGTGCCAGCCTGGTGGAAGGCGGCCGGGCGCTGGCCGGCGGGCGCAAGCGCCTGGTGCGGGAGCTGCTGGTCGCGGCCGAAGTCGCCCTCGCCCTGGTCCTGGTGGTGGCTGCCAGCCTGCTGCTCAAGAGCGTTTGGCGCCTGCAACAAGTCGACGCGGGCTTCGATCCAGAACCCATCGCGGTCCTACAGCTCGAGCTGCCGGAGGGCCGTTACAGCGAGAGCTCGCACCGGGCGGCCTTCTTTCGCGACATGTTCGAGCGTCTCGAGGGCTTGCCCGGGGTCGAGGCGGCCGGCGCGATCAGTCGAGTGCCGATGACCAGCGGGAACTCCGGCATTCCCTACAGTGTCGAAGGCCAACCGCTACCGCCGGACACCCCATCCCTGGTCGGCAACGTTCGCATCATCACGCCGGGTTACTTCGAGACCTTCGGCATCCGCCTGTTGCAAGGTCGCATGCTGGCCGCCAGCGATGACCCGGAGGCCGAAGCCGTAGTGCTGATCAACCAGGCCATGGCTGACCGCCACTGGCCGAACGGTGACGCGGTCGGCCAACAGTTCCAAACCGGCGGCGGTGACGCCATCACCGTCGCTGGCGTGGTCGCCGACATCCGGCAGCACGGGCTCGGGGTACAGCCGCAACCGGAGTTCTACATCCACGCCGACCAGGCCGACTGGCAGCTCTCCTATCTGGTGGTGCGAGTCGCCGGCGATCCTGCGCCCTTCCCAGCCTACCTGCGTCAGGCGGTGCGCGCCATCGACAACGAGATCCCGGTCGTCCGCACCCTCACGATGCCCGACTTGATTCGTGCCTCCTTGGGCGACCCACGCTTCTTCACCGGCCTGTTCACCGCTTTCGCCAGCTTGGCCCTGGTGCTCGGAATCATCGGCGTCTACGGCGTCATGTCTTACGCTATGAGCCAAAGGTCGCGGGAAATGGGAGTTCGCGTGGCCTTGGGCGCGACCCGTGACCAGGTTCTCTCGTTCGCCATGGGCCGCGCCATGCAACCGATCGGCATCGGTATCGTGGTCGGCACCGGCTTGGCACTCGCCGCAACCCGTTGGCTGCAGAGCTTCCTCTTCGAAGTCGAGGCACAAGATCCGGCCATCTTCGTCGCGGTGGCCATCGCCCTCGCCTGCGCTGGCGCCACAGCCAGCTTCTTGCCGGCGCTGCGCGCCACTGCCCTGGATCCGGTCGAGGTCTTGCGCAGCGAATAGATCGCTCCGATCACGGACTGCGATTCAGCTGCCGCGTCGAGCGCCACCGAGGCCGTGCAGGCTCTGGCGAACGAAGGTCTGTGGAAACTCCTCGACACCGGGGAAGCCGAGCTCGATGTCGCGGCCGTCCTCCGGGATGCAAGCGGTGCCAAAGAGATAGTCCCACAGGCTGAGGGTCAGGCCGTAGTTGATGCCGTGGGGATGGCCCTCCGGCAGCTCCTTGACGTGATGCCAGATGTGCATCTGAGGGTTGTTGAAGAGGTACTTGAGCGGCCCGAGCTCGAGGCGCCAGTTGGAGTGATTGAAGTGGCCGACCGCTAATGTGAAGATGTGGACGACGAAGAAATCGGTGATCCCGAAGCCGATCATCGCCAGGGGAATGTACTCGAGGCTGCGGTAGACCACGGTCTCCATCCAGTGATAGCGCAGGTGGGCGGCGAAGCCCATCTGGCGCACCGAGTGGTGCACCTTGTGAAACTCCCACAGCCAGGGCACCCGATGCAGCAGGCGATGGGTGTTCCACTGCACGAAGTCGCGGACGACGAAGAGCACCAGGAGTTGCAGCCAAGCCGGCCAGGAGCGCACTTCGATCGCGACCAGATTCTCGATGCCGACCGAGCGCAACAGATCATTGAAGGCCTCGACCACGACATCCGAGGCAGCGTTGTAGATGATCAGTGAGAAGAGAAAGAAATTGAACAGCATGTAGAACGCATCGAGCCAGAAGTCGCGGCGAAACCGCGGCTGGTTCGGGCGCCAGGGCTGTAGCAGCTCGAGGGCGAAGAAGAACAGCGAGATGCCGATCAGCCAATAGAGGTAGTTCCCCCAATGCGGCCGAGCGAGCTCGCCCCAGAGGTAGTTGGCGTAGCTCTGGTAGCCGGCGAGGAACGTGTCGAGATACTGCAGTCTCAGAGCTCCACAGTCTTACGACGCAACACAGTCTTTACGACGCAACACAGTCTTTACGACGCAACACAGTCTTACGACGCAACACAGTCTTACGACGCAACACCGTTCTAAAACTCAACATAGCGCAGGAAGAAAGTCTGGGCCTTCATGCGCCCCGAAGCCAGGAGATCAGCCGTTTCAGGGGTCATCA
>JBCCGX010000959.1:0-4171 GCA_039029035.1 Acidobacteriota bacterium
CACGAAACCGTGGTTGAGCTGCATCATCTCCTCCACCGACATGCCGTAGTCGGAGACCTGGTAGGCGAAGTAATCGTCGTAGCCCAAGGCCTGCACCGTACCGTTGCGCACCTCCACCAGCTCCTCGAGCCCATCTTTGAGCACCGTACCGACTTCTTTCGACGCCTCCCAGACCTCTTGCCGCTCGGCCGGATCGACCGATGCGGCGAGCCGGTTGTCGATATCGTTGGCACTGACCGATGCGCCGTCGAGCTGGAAGTCGAAACCGAAGAGGCTCTCGACTTGCGCTGCTTCGGCGGCGATGCGCTGCTTGACCAGCTCGGGCACCAGCTGCGGGAAGTTGGCTGCCGTGTAGAGCACCGACTCGAGCTGCCTCACTTGCAGTGGCTGCAACGCGTCGCGACGCTCGAGGTAAGTCCGAGCCTTCTCGATCGTTGCCACCGAGCCGGTGAATTGAGCCAGGGCTTCGTTGGCCGCTTCGGTGCGCTGCCGGTTGGTGTCGTCGCCGTCGACGATGTGGGTGTTCGAAGCCCACTCGGCCTCGTTGGCGGTCGTGTAGAGCTGCAGGTACTCGGTCGTGTAGGCGTCGAGGAACGCCTGGACTTCGGCCTGGAGGCCGTCGTCCGTGGCCGCCTCTTCAGCCGGTGGGCTACAGGCCACGAGGCCGAGGACCAGGACAAGGGTCGACACGAAGACGGTGGCGGCGTATCGCTGCATAGGAGACTCCTTCTAGGCGACTGAAAAGTCTTGGCAGGCACGGTTTCGAGCACCAAGAGGCAATGGCAGGCGGCGGAGCGCCATTGTATCGGCAATGTCGGGCCCGCCGCCGCCTCGCGGAGGCCCTCGACGACTAGCGCAGGCTCTTGACGATGCGAAAGCCCACGTCCGGATCGCTCGCCGAGGGCTGCTCCGCCCGGCGCAAGGAGCAAGAAATGCGCTCCCCTCGCACTCGAAAAGAGCCACCGCGCAGAACGCGGGCCGATACCGCCGAGTCGGCCGGCTCGCCTTCGGCCGCCGACGCCGTCAAGGGATAGGGCCGGTAAGGCGAGCTCGTCCATTCCCACAACCCACCGAGCATGCCGTAGAGACCGAAGTCATTCGCTTTCTTGGCGTCGAGCTGCGGCACCCGTTCGCCGTCCCCCGCATTGCCGGCGTGCCAGACATGGGCGTCGAAGACCTCTTGCTCCTCGGCGCAGAACCAGCGCCCCGAGGCACCGGCCCGGCAAGCGTACTCCCACTCGATCTCACTCGGCAGCCGCATCGGCTTGCGCGAGACGCCGGCGTACCAATCGCAGTAGGCCTGCGCTATTGCGTAGGTCACACCGACCGCCGGCTCCCGATCGCCGGGCGAGAGCGGCGAGCGACTGAAGCTCGGGACACCGGCCTCGAGCTGCTCGTTGGTCACCGGCAGCTTGCTGATGTAGAACGAGTCGATCTCGACCTCGAAACAGGGTTGGGCGTCCTCCTCGTCGCCGCCGAGAGTTATCGTACCGCCCTGCACCAGCCAAAGAATCGGCCGCGGATATCGGGTGTAGGAATCCCTTGCCATCGGGGTCAGTCTAACCCGCTTGCCACACCAGCGGCAGACGGTACCTGCGGCAGACGGTGCCGCGAGTCGATATCATCGCACCATGTGCCACCTTCGATCATCACGCCGGGCGCCGCTCTCACGACCGCCTCTGAGGCGGCTGTCCAACCTGAGCTTGGTGCTCCTCCTGCCCTGGCTCATCGTGTCCTGTGCCGCGGCCGAGCCCGCCGATTCGACCGAGGAATCCCCCGTGCAAAGTCATCCCGGCAGCACTCCCTATCCCGCCGAGCTGCGCGCCAAGCTGCTCGACGCCCTCAGCTCCAGGGGTGAGGCCTATGAGCCCCGGACCCATCACTTCGATGCCGCGGGCGGCCCCACCTACACCAATCGGCTGATCCTCGAGGACTCCCCCTACCTATTGCAGCACGCGCACAACCCGGTGGATTGGTACCCCTGGGGTCCGGAAGCCTTCGAGCAGGCCAAGGCGACGGACAAACCGATCTTCCTCTCGATCGGCTACTCGACCTGCCACTGGTGCCACGTCATGGAGCGCGAAAGCTTCGAGGACCTAGGCATCGCCAAGCTGATGAACGAGCTCTTCGTCTGCATCAAGATCGACCGCGAGCGCCGGCCGGATATCGACGACTTCTACATGACCTCGGTGCAGATGCTGACCGGCCGTGGCGGCTGGCCGATGTCGAACTTCCTCACCCCTGACGGCAAGCCCTTCTTCGGCGGCACCTACTTCCCTCCCGCTCGCTTCGCCGAGCTGCTGCGCCAGGTGCACGAGGCCTGGCGCAACCAGCGCGGCCAACTGATGGCGCAGAGCGAGCGCCTGACCGCTGCCGTCAGTCAGGCGACCGAGGCCCGTGGCGAAGCCCGCAAAGTGGGCCAGGCGGCGATCCTCGAGGCCGAAAAACAGATGGTCGAGCGCCACGATGCCAACCTGGGTGGCTTCGGCGGCGCACCGAAATTTCCCCACGAGCCCGAGCTCCTCTTCCTCCTCGCCCGCAGCTTGCGAACCGGCGAGCCGCAGCCCTTGCAGGTGGCGACCCACAGCCTCGACACCATGGCGCGGGGCGGTATCTACGATCAGGTCGGCGGTGGCTTCCACCGCTACTCCACCGATGCCGAGTGGCTGGTGCCGCACTTCGAGAAGATGCTCTACAACCAGGCGCACCTCGCCCGGGCCTACCTGGCAGCGCATCACCTGACAGGCAACCCGTTCTTCGCTCGCGTCGCGCGCCAAACCCTCGACTACTTCCTGCGCGAGATGACCTCGCCGGACGGCGGCTTTTACTCAGCGACCGACGCCGACAGCTCCGGTGCCGAGGGCGAATTCTTTGTCTGGACGCCTGCCGAGCTGCAACAGGCCTTGGCCGAAGACGACGCGGCTTTGGCCATCGACCTCTGGGGCGTCACCGACAACGGCAATTTCGAAGGCAAGAACATCCTCTTCCTAGAGAAGTCCCTCGCCGACTACGCCGAAGAGACATCTCAAGACCTCGACCGCCTCCTCGCCCGGGTCGACCGGATTCGCGAGCGTTTGTGGCAGGCCCGCGAGGCACGCGAGCACCCCTTGCGCGACGACAAAGTGGTCACCGCGTGGAACGGCATGATGATCACCGCCTTCGCCGAAGGGGCCGAGGTGCTCGGTGACGAGCGCTACCTCGCGGCGGCGACCCGTGCGGCTGACTTCTTGTGGTCTCGCAACCGGAGCGAGAACGGCGATTGGTGGCGCATCCACCTGGACGGCAGCTCGTCGATCCCGGCCCTGCAAGAAGACCACGCCTACCTCGCCGAGGCCCTCCTCACCCTTTACGACGTCACCGGTGCGTCCCACTGGCTCGGCCGAGCCCGCGAGGTCGCCGATGGTATGTTGGAGAAATTCTGGGACGACGAGGCCGGCGGCTTCTTCATGACCGCGGCGGGAGTCGACCCGCACCTCATCGCCCGCCCCAAGAGTCCCAACGACGGCGCCATCCCGTCGGGCAACTCTGTCGCTGTGCGAAGCTTGGCGATGCTTGCCGCACGCACCGGCGAAGCGACCTACGGCGACCGTGCCAACGCCACCCTCAGCGGTTTCGCCGAGAGCATCGAGCGGTTCGAAGCGGGCTTCGGCTACATGCTCATGGCGGCCGACGCCCTGCTCCACGGCGAGCTCGGCGAGCGGCAATACGCCGCCGCCGGGACGGTGAAGGCGATAGCCAGCGTGCGGCCGGCGAAGAACGGGCACCAGCTCGAGATCGAGCTCCGCATCCGCGACGGCTGGCACGTCAACGCCCATCAACCCCTGTCGGACGACTTGATCCCAACCGTCCTCTCCGTCGGCGAAGACCGCGGTGCGTGGACCCTGGATGAGGTGCGCTACCCTACACTGGAGACGGTCCGCCTGTCGTTTCAAGACGAGCCGCTGGCGGTCTATCAAGGCACCGTCACTCTATCGGGCCGCCTCTACAAGACCGGCGACCCGGGCCTCGCACCGGTGGCGCCAGTCCAGCTTCGAATCCAGGCCTGCGATGATCGGGTCTGCTTGAAACCGGAGACGCTCACACTAGAAGTTTCGACCGCCGGCAACGGGACGCGGGTCCCGTAGGCCGATCGAACCTATTCACCTTTCGAGAGAACGACAATGCTGCAAGG
>JBCCGX010000960.1:0-4170 GCA_039029035.1 Acidobacteriota bacterium
CAATGACATCATGCCATAATCCTCGGAGACTGGGCGAAGTTCTGGAGGACCCGATGTCGCCGCTCAGCTCGCGAGTGACTCAATTTGAAACCACGTTGATTTGATTGCCGTTTTTATTGCAATGGAGAGCTCGATGCAAAAGACCACCGTCCTGTGGATTACCGTTTTCTGTTTTGTCCTGGTGATGACCTTATCGGCCGCCGTGGCTTCATCCGCCGCCAATCCAGAACCTGAGCAGCCTGCGCAGATCGAAGAGCTGATCCGCCAAGACCTTCGACAGTTGGATCGCGACCTGCAACGATGGCTACGCTATGTCGAGAAGCGAGGGGTCGACGACGCGGCGCGATGGCAGCTCGAGCGCGATCATCTCGGGCGAACCCTGCGGCAGCTCGAGCGTCGGATCGAGATCTTCGCCACGCCTGCGGTCTCGGAGCAAGACGTTGAGGTGCTGCAGGACGGCGCTGCGTTGCAAGACGGCGCTGCGTTGCAAGACGGCGCTGCGCTGCAAAACGAGCTGCGCGCGATCGGCCGCAAGCTTGTGGCGCTCGATCGGGCGGTGCGGATCGGTCCGCTCGACAAGGCCAGGGATCGCCGCGCCAAGACCGTCGTCCGGCTGCCGCCGGTCAAAGGCGTGCCGACCAACGACGACTGCGCCAACGCCCTGGCGATCGGCAACGGCACCTTGCTCGGTACAACCGTCGGCGCCACCAACGATGGCTCCTCGTTTTGTGGGGGTGCGGACGCCCCCGACGTGTGGTTTCGCTACAGCTCGCCGGTGGGCGGAACCATTTTCGTCGACACCCTCGGTTCGGACTTCGACACGGTGCTCTCGGTCCACGCCGGCAGCTGTCCGGCGAGCTTCGAGACCGAGCTGGATTGCAACAACAACTCGACCGGCCTGCAATCCGCACTCGATTTCTCCATCGATGCAGGCCAGGAAATGCTGATCCGAGTCAGCGGCTTCGGCGGTGCCACGGGTTCGTACGTGCTCAACATCGGAACCGGTGGCGCCATCTCGGGCAAGGTCACTGACGCGGCGACCGGCGAGCCGCTCCCTTCGATCGAAGTCGAGGTCCTGCAGGGTAACTACTTCTACTCTCGAACGGTCATGACTGACCCGGCAGGGAACTATACGGCGACGGGTTTGCCGAGCGGTACCTACCGAGCGATCGCCGGCGCCTCGACGGGTTTCATCCCCGAAATCTACGACGACATTCCCTGCCCCGAAGCCGAATGTGACCGCAACCTCGGTGCGCCGATCGAGGTCACCGTCGGCTCGGTGACCGAGGGCATCGACTTCGACCTCGATCTTGGAGGCTCCATCACCGGAACGGTGATGGACGGCAGCACCGGCGAACCAATCAACAACCTGGAATTGGAGATCGCTGACGCTCAGGGACAGAACCTCCGCTACACGCGGACTGACAACGCGGGGCGATACATCTTCGGTGGCCTGACAGCGGGTAGCTATTTCGTGCGGACCGACGACTATGGCACCTACCTCGATGAGGTCTACGACAACATCCCTTGTGGCAGCACCTCCTGTGTCACCAACGGCACGCCGATCCAGGTCGAGCTTCGCGAGGCGACCGCAAGTATCGACTTCGAGCTCGATCGCTTCGGCGCCATCTCCGGTGTGGTGACCGATGCGGTGACCGGCCAGCCGGTCCGCTCCATCGAGATCACCGTAGCCCGCGAGGGCTCCGGTTTTACGAGCAGCGGGTTCACCGACGAGCTCGGCCGCTACACGGCTGGCGGTCTGGCCGCAGGGACCTACACGGTCCGGACGCGCGGTTACTCCGACTATCAGAACGAGCTCTACGATGATGTGCCGTGCCCGCTCGACATCTGCGACTTCACCCTCGCGACGCCGGTGACGGTCGAGCACAACGTGACCACGCCGAACATCGACTTCGACCTGATCCGGCTGGGCTCGATCTCCGGCACGATCACCAGCGAGGCCACCGGCGAGCCGCTGCCCTTCATCGATGTCGAGACTTTCGGCAGCATTTCGTTTGCCTTCGCCGAGACCGATAGCTTGGGGCGCTTCACCTTGACGCGCCTGCACCCGCAAGACTACTTCGTCTACACCCGAAACTTCTCCGAGTATCTGGAAGAGCTCTACGACGACATCCCCTGTCCCAGAGGCAATTGCGAGACGACGAACGGCTCGCCGGTTTCTGTGAGCTTGGAAACGACGACTCCGGGGATCGATTTCGCATTGAAGCGCCTAGGCTCCATCGCGGGCACGGTGACGGACGAGGCCACCGGCGAGCCGATCCCGTTCTTTCGCGTCTTCGCGCGCGACCCGGTGGGCGGGTTCAGCGAATCGGCAGAAACCGACGTCTCGGGGAGATACGTCGTGCGCGAGCTGCCGGCCGGCACCTACTTCGTTCGAACGGACGAGTATTCGTCCCCGTTCCAAGACGAGCTCTATGACGACATCCCTTGCCCCAGAGGCAATTGTGAGCTCGAGGATGGCACCCCGGTCGCGGTGGACTTCGACGTCACGACGCCGGGAATCGATTTCGCGCTGAAGCGTTTCGGCTCGATCTCGGGCACGGTGACGGACAACGCCACCGGCACACCGATCTCGGGCCTCTCTCTGCGCGCCTCGAACGGCCAATTCAGCCAGTTCGCCAGCACCGACGAGACCGGCAGCTACCTGATCGAGGGTCTGCCCGGTGGGACCTTCTTCGTCCAAACGGACCAATACTTCGGCGAATTCTTCAATGAGCTCTATGACGACATCCCCTGCCCCAGGGCCAGTTGCGATCCGCTGCTGGGGACGCCGGTGCCGGTGAGCCTAGAGACCAACACTCCCGGGATCGATTTCGGCCTCAGGCGTCTGGGCTCGATCACCGGCACAGTGACCGCGGCGGGCAGCGGCGAGCCGATTCCCTTCACCCGAATCGACCTGCTCGATTCGACCGGTTCCAGCGTCGCTTCGGTCGAAGCCGACAACGGCGGCAACTACCGATTTGCCCGCTTGCAGCCGGGCGCTTACTTCGTCCTCGCCCGTGACGTGCAGGACGAGTTCGTGCAGCAGGTCTACCCCGGCATCCCCTGCCCTCTCGGTTCCTGCGACGCAACGACCGGTCTGGCGATCACGGTCAGCCTGGACACGACCACCAGCGGGATCGACTTTGCCTTGCAGCCCGGCGGAGGCTTTCGTGGCAGTGTCGAGAGTGCCTTGACCGGTGAGCGGCTCGAAGGCTTCGTCAATGTCTGGGACGCCAATGGCCAGCTCCTGACCTCCCGCTACGCCAACGTCGAAGGCCTCTACGAAGTCCGGGGCCTCCTGCCCGGAGCCTACTTCGCGACCACCGACAACTTCTTCAGCTACGACCCGCCCCTGAGCTACGAAGACGAGCTCTATGACGACCTGCCTTGCCCCAACGGCAACTGCAATCCGGTGACCGGCAACCCGGTCGCAGTCAGCCAAGGGGTCATCACTTCGGATGTGGACTTCGCCCTACGACCAATCGTCACCGGCAACTGCTTCCCTTCGTCCACCGCGCTGTGCCTAAACGACGACCGCTTCCGCGTCGAGGTCGCCTGGCGTGACTTCATGGGGCAAAGCGGCGCCGGCCAAGGCTTCGAACTGACCAGCGACACGGGCTACTTCTGGTTCTTTGATCCGCTCAACGTCGAGTTGGTGGTCAAGGTGCTCGACGGCTGCTTCGATCCCTTCGATGCTTTCTGGGTCTTCGCCGGCGGCCTGACCGATGTCGAGGTCAATCTGACGATCACCGACACGGTGACCGGCGAAGTGCGCACCTACAGCAACGCTCTCGGCTCGGCCTTCGCGCCGATCCAGGACCTCGCCGCCTTTGCCACCTGCGACGCGACGGGCCAGGCCGTTGGCACGGCTATCCAGCCAGCCCGAGTCGATCCGCCCCCGGCCGCGGCCCGCCAGGTGGAGCGCTTGGCGGCCGAGCTCGATTCGCTACGCTTCGGTGGTCTCGGGCTCGCATCGGGCGGGGCGGTGGTTCCCGGCAAGAGTCCCGGAGCCTGCGTGCCCGACGCGACAACCCTGTGTCTCAGTGGCGGGCGCTTCGCGGTCACTGCCCTATGGGACACCGGGCAGTCGGTGGGCGATGGCCAGGCGATTCTCCTGACCGGGGACACCGGTTACTTCTGGTTCTTCTCGCCGGAGAACATCGAGGC
>JBCCGX010000961.1:0-4167 GCA_039029035.1 Acidobacteriota bacterium
CCAAATGGGTGGGGCATCGTCGCCGACACCGTTCTCCGAAATCACCGACGACGACATCGACGCCCTGTTCAGCGACTAGCCCCGTGCGAACGAAACCGATCGACGTGCCATGACTTTCATCAACTACGCCGCCAAAGAGATCAACTGCAAGATCGTCTACTACGGCCCCGGTTTGGGTGGTAAGACGACGAATCTTCAGTACATCTACAGCAAGACGTCCCCGGACGCCAAAGGCAAGATGATCTCATTGGCGACCGAGACCGATCGCACCCTGTTCTTCGATTTCCTACCCCTCGATCTCGGCACCATCCGCGGCTTCACGACCCGTTTCCACCTCTATACGGTCCCTGGCCAGGTGTTTTACGATGCCAGCCGCAAGCTGATTCTCAAGGGTGCCGACGGCGTGATCTTCGTCGCTGACAGCCAAAAGGAGCGGATGGAATCGAATGTCGAGTCGATTCGCAACCTCGAAACGAATCTCAAACAGCACGGCCTCGATCTGGCCGTCCTGCCCTACGCCTTACAATTCAACAAACGTGACCTGGCCAACGCGATGCCGGTCGATGAGTTGTATCGAGTCCTCAATTACAAGCGCGAGCCGACTTTCGAAGCGGTGGCTCCCAACGGTAAGGGTGTCTTCGACACTCTCAAGTCGGTGGCCAAGCAGATTCTGGTCGAGCTACGCAAGAGATAGATCGTAAAAGGTAGATCGCCGAATGGAGAAACGCTGGACCAACGCCGAGGTCAGCGACCTCAAAGCCCGTGCAACCAAGCACACGGCCGACGAGCTCGCGCGAAGATTCAAGACTGATGCGGACCAAATCCGCGACAAGCTAAAAGAGCTGGGGCTCGAGGCCGCGACGGCCAGCTCCGGTCACGACGAAGACGCCCTGAACGACTTTTCCCGAGCCCTCGAGCTGCTGCACGACAAGAAGTGGAGTGAAGCCGCCGAACTGCTGGAGAAGCTGGTTGCCGACTCCCCCGGAGTCCAGCTGGCGGATCGCGCACGGCAGCATCTCGCGATCTGTCAGCGGCAGATGGATTCGGGCAATAAGACCGAGGATGCTTACCTGCAGGCCGTCTTCGAGAAGAATCGCGGCAACCTGGAGGCGGCTTCGGCCTTGTGCGCAGAGCATGGCTCAGTGGACAAGGAGGAGCGTTTCGCCTACCTCATGGCCTCGATCAGCGCTCTCGACGGAGCCGAGGACGAAGCGTTGGAGCATCTCGAGACCGCGATTCGCCTCGAGCCCAAGAATCGCGTCCACGCTTTCCACGACCCCGACTTCCAGGCACTGCGCGGTCGCGACGAGTTCTCGCAGCTCATCCAGGCGCCGTAGAGCGGTGACCTCCCCGGCAGATAAGACATCAGCCCCTGCCGAGGATCGCACGAACGGCCCATCGCTGGTCGTCATTGGCGGCGGCAGCGGCTTGGCGGTCTTGCTGCGCGGTCTCAAGCACTGGATGGACGCGCCGGATCGCCTGACTGCGGTCGTCACCGTGGCGGACGACGGTGGCTCTTCCGGCCGCTTGCGGCGCGAGTTCGGCGTCTTGCCGCCGGGTGACATCCGCAATTGCATCGTCGCCCTGGCGGACGACGAGGATCTGCTGGCGCGGCTCTTCCAATACCGCTTCGCCAACGGCGGCGACCTGGCGGGCCACTCGTTCGGCAATCTCTTCCTCACTGCCTTGACCGGCATCACCGGCGACTTCTACAAAGCGATCCTCACCGCGGAGTCGATCCTCTCGGTTCGTGGCCGCATCCTGCCCGCGACGCTGACCGACATCCGTCTGCGCGGCATCGGGCTCTCGGGCCGGATCTACGAGGGTGAATCGGCCGTCGGCCAGTCCGGCGAGCGGCTCAAGGCACTCGAGCTGCTGCCGGCCTCGATCCCCGCCTTTCCGCAGTCGATGGAAGCCTTGGAGCAAACCGACCTGATCCTTCTGGGGCCGGGATCGCTCTACACCTCGGTGTTGCCGAACCTGCTGATCCCCGGCATTCGAGTCGCCACGCGGCGCAGCAAAGCGAAGGTCGTTCTGGTCCTCAACCTCATGACGCAGCCGGGAGAGACCGACCACATGAGCGCCCTCGATCACCTCGACGCTATCGAGCAGCATGCCGGCGAAAAGCTGGTCGACTGCGCCCTGATCAACTCGACCCAACCCTCACCCGTGCTGCTCGAGCATTACGCCGAAACCGGCTCTCAGTTGGTGCAGGCGGACCGCGAGGCGTTCGCGCAACGCGGCGTCAAGTTGATCGAGAGGGATCTACTTGCCGAGGGGCCTCTCATTCGGCATGATCCGACCAAGCTGAGCCGCGCGATCATGGAGCTGCTCGAAGCTTGACGACGAACGATCGATCCCAGGAGGAGCTAGACATGTCCGAGACCGCCAGGCCCCGTGTCGCTGTCATCCTGGCCGCCGGCAAGGGTTCGCGGATGCGTTCCGACCGGCCCAAGGTGCTGCATCCGGTGGGCGGACGGCCGATGATCGAATGGGTGATCGACGCGGCTCGTGGCGGCGGCTGCGAGAGAATCTTGATCATCGTCGGCCACGGCGCCGAGGCGGTGCGCGCACGGATCCCGGGAGACGACATCACCTGGGTCGAACAACACGAGCAGCTCGGCACTGGTCATGCCCTGGCCCAGGCGGAACCGTACCTGGACGGCGAAGCCACAGTGCTGGTCCTCTCCGGCGATGTACCCAGGGTCGCGCCTGAAACTCTGGAGAAACTGGCGACCCAGGCCGCAACCTGTTGGGGCGTTGCCGCCGTCGCGGTGCTCGAAGAGGCCGGATCCCTCGGCCGGGTCATCGCGCGGCCGGGCGGCGAGCTCGAGCGCATCGTCGAGGCTGCCGATGCCTCGCCGCAAGAGCTCGCTGTAAAGCGCATCAACGCCGGGCTGTATGCTCTGCCAGCACCGCAGATCTTCGACTACTTGAAGCGCCTCGATACGGCCAATGCCCAGGGCGAGATCTACCTGACCGATGCCCTAGGCAGCGCCGTGGCAGCGGGGGAATCAGTCACCTTGCTCGAGCTCGAAGACCCGACGGAAGCCTTCGGAGTCAACGACCGAGCCGACCTGGCGAAAGTCCACCGTGCCTTGCTCGACGATCACCTCGAGCGGCTGATGGCGACGGGCGTTACGATCCTCGAACCGAGCCGCACTTCGATCGAGCCCAGCGTTCGAGTTGGCGCCGAGACGGTCATCCATCCTGACGTGTCGCTTGGCGGACAAACGGAGATCGGCAACAGCTGTGTCTTGCATCAAGGCGTCTGGATCCGCGACTCGTACATCGCGCAGGGAGTCGATATCCAGCCTTATAGCGTCATCGATCAGGCCGAGGTGGCCACCGGCTGCACCATCGGTCCTTTCGCTCGGCTGCGGCCGGCTTCTGTCTTGCTCGAAGGCGCCCGCGTGGGCAACTTCGTCGAGACCAAGAAGACGCGGCTCGGTGCCGGGGCCAAGGCCAGCCATCTCACCTACTTGGGCGACGCCACGGTCGGCGACGGCGCCAACATCGGCGCCGGAGTCGTGACCTGCAATTACGACGGCACATCGAAGCATCGGACCGAGATCGGCGAAGGGGCCTTCGTCGGAAGCGATACGATGTTGGTGGCACCGGTCAAGGTCGGTCGCGAGGCGACGACCGCAGCAGGCTCGACGATCACCGACGACGTGCCCGACGAGGCTTTGGCCGTCAGCCGCGCGAGACAACGCATCATCCCCGAGTGGGCGCGACGACGACGCAAGAAATAACGGAGAGCTGATCCGATGTGTGGAATCGTGGGATATGTCGGGCACCGAGACGTGGTGCCTCTGCTGATCGACGGTTTGAGAAAGCTGGAATACCGCGGCTACGACTCTGCAGGCGTGGTCGTGGTACGCGACGGCCAGCTCGACACCGTGCGGGCGGAAGGCAAGCTCAAGCGCCTCGAAGACAACCTCGCCGCGCAGCCGATCAGCGGCTCCCACGGGTTGGGACACACGCGCTGGGCGACCCACGGGCCACCTCTGGAACGCAACGCCCATCCGATCGTCGACTCGAAGCGTCGCGTGGCTCTGATCCACAACGGCATCATCGAAAACTTCCTGCAGATCAAGCATCGTCTGCAGGACGACGGTTGGAGCTTCGCGTCGGATACCGATACTGAGGTCATCGCCAACCTCA
>JBCCGX010000962.1:0-4160 GCA_039029035.1 Acidobacteriota bacterium
CTGAGCTATCGTCGCTGAAGGGCCGCGATCAAAGGAACCAGATCAGCCCCATCGCGGCAAGGCCGGCGAAGGCGAGGCGAATGGTCGACAGGCTCGGCTCGAAGTTGGAGAACAAGAGCTCCAGGTCTCGCAGCAAGGCGTCCGTTGTCGTGGTTCTCATGGCGCCATCACACAGCAAGGTCGATGCCAGGTCATCGTTCCGGGGACGAGAAGTCACTTCAATGGGACGAACGGTCTCTGAGTGCCTCGGCCGGGCCTCGAGAGGCGTCAGAATGGCATCTGTCGCGGCCTCGACCGGAGCGACCCAAGCGTCGTGCTTCAGCCAGGCGTCTTCGAAAGTGGACCCGCCCTGTCCTCGATGTTTGACGGCTTATCCCAACATCTCGAACAGCGAGCTGTAGGAGGTGCCCCGCGCCAACTGGTCATTGATCTGGCGGTACCGCTTGGCGACCGTGCGACCCTGGCGGCGGACGTAGGTGAAACGGGTCATGGAATGGCTTTCGAGGTGGCGCAGGTACCCTCGACTGAAGAACTGGGGTTGCCGCGCAGCGGACTGGACAATCAGCTGCACGCAGCTGTGGCGAATCAGAGACCTTAGGACCCGGTAGGGGTGCCCGCCAAAGCGCTGGCTCTGCAGAACGCCGTCGAGGAAGTGCACCAGGCGGTTGGTGAGCTCGTCGAGGGGGCCGATTCGGGCTTGGCGTGAAAACAGGGTCTGGTGGCCGACCTGCAGATCGGCCTCGACGTCCTGCAGGTCGTCGGCCAGTTGCAGGAAGATGCCGTAGCCGAAGAAGAAGTCGGCTTCCTCGGGCTGCAGCTCACCGGCTACCAGATAGCCGTCGGCGAGCACCGAGGTACTGCCCTTGTCGATACTCAAGGCGAGGAGCTCGGCCTCGTCCAATTCGCGGGTCGGGTCGCCCTGGCTCAGGCTGCGGACCTGGGCGCGGTGGATGGCGAGCAGGCTGCGGTAGACGTCGCCGAAGAGCTGGCGGGGGAGGCTTTCCTCGATCCGCCCGATCAGCCGGAAGACGGAGCGCTCGCGCGGGCTGGTTGGCAGCAGGCGGTTGCCGGCCAGGCGACGCTCGAGCCGTTCGCCGAAGCGCCGCTTGGCGCCTGGGTCGAGCGCTGGGTCGTCGAGGAAGTTGTCGGTGTAGGGGTAGAGCAGGCTGTAGGCGACGACCTCTGGAGTGCAGCGGATCGCCTGGCCGAGCAGCAGCTGGCCGAGGTGCATGATCCAGACGTTGCGCAGGGCCTGGGAGAGATCGTGAATGCGCAGCTCGGGATCGAAGGCCCGGGCCTGGCGGGCGAACTCGGCGGTGGCGTCGAAGTATGGGTCAGAGAAGATCACCGCTTGCTCGGCTGCCGGTAGGGGCAGAACATTGGTGCCGTAGGCGCGCAGCATCTCGCGCAGGTGCTGCCTCCGGCGCGGGTCGGCCGCCAGGCCGCCGTCATGGCCGGCGCCGGCGAGGAGCTCGGACTCCAGACGATCGACGAAGGCATCGGTGCGACGCCGGTTGCGCCACTGACGCCAGCGGTTGATGCGGGGTCCGAGATCGGGTCGATGGCACGGCACGTCGTGCCAACGCTGGGTGTAGGTGGCGGCGAGCTGAGCGAGTCGATGCGCGAAGGCCCCGTCCGGATCGAACGGCTCGGCGGAGCAAACCGGGGCATCGGAGCAAAACGGGGCATCGGAGCAAAACGGGGCGTCGGCAGGGGAACGGGCGAGGGAGGAGGGTCGTGCTTGGCTCACCCTCAGCCCTACGCGCCACCCCCGGAAGTTGTTCCGTTAGCGATCCTTTTTGCTCAGCTCGTGCCGGAGAGCTCCCGGGTGGGAGGGGGCGCCCTCTCCCCCAAGGGGGAGAGGGGACCTGACTTCGAACCTACAGATCGAACTCGACGCCCTGGGCCAGGGGCAGCTCGGTTCCCCAGTTGAGGGTGCAGGTCTGACGCCGCATGTAGATCTTCCACGAATCGGAGCCGGCCTCGCGACCGCCGCCGGTTTCCTTCTCACCACCGAAGGCACCGCCGATCTCGGCGCCGGAGGTGCCGATGTTGACGTTGGCGATGCCGCAATCCGAACCAGTGGCGGCGAGGAAACGCTCGGCGGAGCGCATGTTGAGGGTGAAGATGGCCGACGACAGGCCTTGGGGCACACTGTTGTGGATCTCGATCGCCTCGTCCAGGTCGTCGAACTCGAAGAGGTAGAGGATCGGCGCGAAGGTCTCCTCGCAGGTCATCGGCATGTGCGCCTTGGCGGCGACGATCGTCGGTTCGACGAAGAAGCCGGGACGATCGACCTGGCCGCCACCGCAGAGCACCTCGCCACCCTCGGCGCGCACCTTGTCGAGGGCGTGCATCATGTCGTCGACCGCCTTCTGGTTGACCAGCGGGCCCATCAGGGTGGAGGGGTCCATCGGATCGCCGATGCGCACCGAGCCATAGGCCTGGATCAAGCGGTTCTTCATCTCCTCGTAGATGCCCTTCTGCAGGAAGAGGCGACGGGTCGACGTGCAGCGTTGGCCGGCGGTGCCGACGGCACCGAAGAGCACTGCCCGCAGCACCAGGTCGAGATCGGCGTCGTCGGTGACCACGATGCCGTTGTTGCCGCCGAGCTCGAGCAGCGAGCGACCGAGGCGGTCAGCCACCACCGAGCCGATCTTGCGCCCCATGCCGGTGGAGCCGGTGGCGGAGATCAGCGGCACCCGGCGATCGGCCACCAGCGGGCCGCCGACGGCGTGGCGATCACCCACCGCCAGGTTGAAGATCGGCGGCGCGCCGGTTTTCTCCAGCACGCGGCCGGCGATGCGGGTGACGGCGACGGCGGTGAGCGGCGTTTGCGACGACGGCTTCCAGACCATCGAATCACCGCAGATCGCCGCCACGGTGGAGTTCCACGCCCAAACCGCAACCGGGAAGTTGAACGCGGTGATGATGCCCACCGGGCCGAGGGGGTGCCACTGCTCGTACATGCGATGCTGCGGCCGCTCGGAGTGCATCGACTTGCCGTAGAGCTGGCGGGACATGCCAACGGCCAAATCGGCCATGTCGATCATCTCCTGCACCTCGCCCTCACCCTCGCTCAGGATCTTGCCCATCTCCAGCGTCACCAGCCGGGAGAGAGCGTCCTTGTGCTGGCGCAGCCCTTCGGCCAGCAGACGCACCACCTCGCCGCGCCTTGGTGCCGGCCAGGTACGCCAGGCACGAAAAGCCTCGACACTCGACGCCATCACGCGCTCGTAGTCGTCGGCGGTGGCCTGGCGCACGGCGGCGATGGCTTCGCCGGTGGTCGGGTTGATGGAATGGACCAGCTCGCCGCCGGTGTCGATCCAGGAGCCGTCGAAGGCGCCCGAATTCTCGGCCTCGATCCCGAGCTCGGCGAGGAAGGCAGGGGCTTGAGTGGGTGCGGCAGTCGCTATCGTCATGGGTCGTATCTCCTTGTTTGTTCCGAAGGGCCAAGGATATCTCAGTTGCGGGCTCCCCTCACCCCCCTGAGGGGCACAGGAGGTCCGCTATGATGCGGTCGCCATGCACCTCGACTCGCCAGCCAAGCTGCTGTGGATCGCGGCACCTCTTCTCGCCCTCCTGCTGCTCACCAGCTGCTCCAACTTGGGCTACTACGGTCAGGCGGCCTGGGGGCAGACCAAGATCCTGCTCGGGCGGCGCTCGATCGACCGCCTGGCGGCGGATCCGAAGACGCCGCAGGCCTTGCGCGAGAAGCTGCAGACGGTGCAGGCGATTCGCCGCTTCGCCGCCCGCGAGCTGCTGCTGCCGGCGGATGGCAGCTACCGGACCTATGTCGAGCTACCGGCCAGTGCTGCGGGGGGCCGGCGGACGGCGGTGGTGTGGAACGTGGTGGTGGCGCCGGAGCTGTCGATCGAGCCCCTGACCTGGTGCTTCCCGGTCGCCGGATGCGTCGCCTACCGAGGCTATTTCTCCGAGGCTCGGGCGCGGCGCTTCGCCGACCGATTGCAGCGCCAGGGTTATGACGTGGCGGTAGCGGGCGCTGCGGCCTACTCGACCCTCGGCTGGTTCGAGGACCCGGTGCTCTCGACCGTCATCGACTACTCGGACGTCGACCTGGCCGGTCTGCTGTTCCACGAGTTGGCCCACCAGCTGCTCTACGTGCAGGACGACACGCGCTTCAACGAGTCCTTCGCCAC
>JBCCGX010000963.1:0-4152 GCA_039029035.1 Acidobacteriota bacterium
CCGGGTTCGGGACTACGCCCAGGTCGAAGGCGAGGGGTATATCGATCTCGATACCGCGAAGCACGCCCTGGCCCTGCTCGAGGTCGATGAGTACGGCTTCGACGAGGTGGATCGCAAGATCCTCGGAACGCTGATCGAGCATTACTCCGGCGGACCTGCCGGCATCCAGGCTCTGGCCGCCGCGGTCGGCGAAGATCGCGGCACCCTGGAGGATCTCTACGAGCCGTTTCTCATTCAAGAGGGCTTTCTCCAGCGCACGCCGCGTGGCCGGGTCGCAACCCACAGGGCCTACACCCACCTGGGTTACGAGCAGCCGCGCGGAACGCCCGGGATGCTGTTTTGAATCGGATGTGGTCTTGAATCGGACGCTGCTGTGAGTCGTCGCGCGGTTCTGATCTACAACCCGAAATCGGGACGACACGTCGCGACCCGAGTGCTACCAGCCGTCGTCGAAAGCCTGACGAGCTCGGGTTTCGACGTCGAGCCGCAGGCGACGCAGAGCGCCGGTGATGCCACGCGGCTGGCCCGCGAGGCAGTGGCGGCCGCGTCGATCGAGGTGGCCTTTGCCATGGGAGGCGACGGCACGCTGCGGGAAGTCGCTCGCGGGCTCTTGGGCAGCGATCTCTCTATGGGCCTGCTTCCCGCTGGCACGACCAACGTGCTGGCGCTGTCTCTGGGCCTGCCGCGCACCCCACTCGAGGCGGCCAAGGCCTTGCCTCAGTGTATCGATCGAGAGATCGATGTCGGCCTGGTGGGCGACGAGCCCTTCCTGATGCTGGTCTCGGCGGGACTCGATGCGGCGGTCATGGCGCGGCAGAACCATGCGGCTAAGAAGCGCTTCGGCAAGGCGGCCGTGGCCTGGACGGGTATCCATCAGTGGGCTGCTTACGACTACTCGAGCATCGAGCTGCGTTTCGATGGTCGAACCGATCATGTCAGCCACTTCGCCGCCTGCAACATCCCACATTATGCCGGGCCGTTCCGCATGGCACCGTCCGCGGACCTCGCCGACGGTTTGCTCGACCTCGTGCTGTTCCACGGGTCTGGGCGGTTCGCGACCCTCGCCTTTGCCCGGGATCTGGCCCTGGGCCGCCATCTCAGGCGGGCCGATGTCGAGACGCGGCGCATCGAAAGACTGAAGATCGTCGCCCCTGAACCATGCCTGCTGCAAATCGACGGCGACGTGATCCAAGTCGAGGCGCCGGTTGAGATCCGCCTGGCAGCAAACCGACTGAAGGTGCTTGCCCCGCCCAACGGCGAATAGTTGGCGGCTATGCTCGACCCGGACCGCCCTATCGGGTCGGCTCAACGCAGCGTCAGAGGGATACAGATGTCGGTCTGATTGAGCTCGTAGTCCGGGCTGATTCGGGTCGACTGATAGATCTCGACGCTCGGTAAACCGAGCACCCGGTAGCGCCGCATGCCGGACAGCCTTTCGAAGGCGAGCCGGTAGGCTTGCTCCAAGGTCGAGAAGTGACCGATGTGTGTTGTGACACCGTACAAGCCGCCGGCAACCACCTGGCACCCGATCTCACCTTCGGCGGCGAAGGGCTCCGGTGCTCGCAGAGCCGAGTCGAAGCGCATCTTCTCCGGTGGAGTGATGCCCGGGGCATCTTGAGCGATTCCGAGCAGCAAGGGCGGCTCGGGCCAATCGCGGTTCGCCGCCCAATCCACTAGGCGGTCCCAGGTCCTGGCGTCGACCTGTTCATAAGGCCCCAAATGGCGGATGAAGGCAACCGTTAGATCGTTCAGCTCGTCGATCTTTGTGGCCGAGACTTCATAATCCGATGGCATCTCATCGACGGTGAGCGCGCCACTTCCTTCCGTGGGGCGCTCAGCCAGCCGAGCACGACGATACGCACTCGGGCTGCAGCCGAAGTGTTTGCTGAAGGCTCGGGTGAAAGTCTCATGATGATTGAAGCCGCATTCCAGAGCGATCTCCAGAATCGGTTTGCGGCTCAGCAGCAAGCGGAACGCCGAGCGCTCTAGCCGCAGCCGCTGGCAAAACTGCTTGGGTGTCTCGGCCGTCAGTTGGCGAAAGAGCCGGTGGAAATGTGTCGGCGAGATTTCGGCTTCGCGCGCCAGAGCAGCCAGCGGCCATTCTTCGTCGAGCCGTGCCTGGATGCGCATCAGAACCGGTAACAAGCGCTCGATCAACTGGCGCTGCTCGGGCCTTGGATTCATGCCAACCCGCGATCTCGCGTGTCCGGTGTCAAATGGTAAGAAACGTCAAGGATCACGCCTGGGATTCTCGTAGATTGTCCCAGAACACCGCAAGGAGAACACCGGTAAGGACAACGCTGTAAGGAGGCCGACCATGCGAATCGAGCACAGCATCGAAACCCGGGCAACGCCAGAGTCCCTCTGGAACTTACTCACCGACCCGGAGCAGATCAAACAATGGATCCCCGAGTTGATCTCAGACGAGCCGACCACACCCGGGCAGGAAGGCGTCGGCACCAAGACCCGAATGCGACTCAAAGAAGGCTCGAAGATCGTCGAGTACAGCAGCGAGATCACCACCTTCACTCCGCCGCAGCGCCTCGGCCTTCGCCTCACCGGCGGTCACCTCGGCGCCAGCCCCATGGAGGTCGAGTATCGCTTCTCCCAGGTCGAGCGCGGCACAGCAGTCCACTACACCTCCACCTGGCAGCCGCGCGGCCTGCTGCTGCGGCTCCTTTCGCCGCTCCTGACCGCCGTATCGAAGCGCAACATCCGGGCGCAGTTCCAGCGTCTTCGTTCCCTGGCCGAAGCCGGATGAGCCAAGCGAGCCCTGCAATTGGAATAGGAGGCGGGGGGCCTCCGGGATGGTTAAGGCTGACGGCGGGAAGACCTTCCACCTGCAGGGGGTAGGGACATACTCGACCAGGTAAGGACCTTCCCCGCCAGTGCCGAAGTCTATCCGCCGCCCTGAGGAACTCTTCCTAAACGGCGGGAGAGACATGTTCGACCGCGAAGAACGCGTCCCTACCGTCGCCGACCCTGTCTTCGCTGCTCAGCCCATGCTCATAAAGTGCCAGCGCAGTTGGCGCGGGAAGGGCTGGAAGACTTCCGGGTGGATACGGTCGGGGATCTGCTGCAGCAGTGAGCCCAGGCTCTCGCCGCGGGCGGCGCGCTCGATGGCGTCGGCGGCGTCGGAGCCGGCGCGGCTGATGTAAGTCTGCCAGATGGCTTGACGCGGCGACATCATGCTAAGGGTCACGTTGGGCATCTGCGCGACGCCTTTTCTGAGCACCGAGATCTTGTGCTTCAGGTTGCGCTCGGCGTCCATCGGCTCGCGCTGCCAGGGGGTGTAGGGTTTGGGGATGAGGATGTTGCAGCCCAGGTGGACGTTGCCGATCACGCCGGTCTTGCTGGCTTCTTCGAGCATCAGGCTGCGGCAGGCCGCGCCGAGCTCTAAGATGGCGTGCACGTCTTCCATCGTCTCCTGCGGCAGGCCGATGATGAAGTAGAGCTTCAGCTGGGTGAAGCCGTGGCGGAAGATCAGCCGCACCTTGTCGAGCAGTTGGGCGTTGGTGATCGGCTTGTTCATGATCGCCCGCAGGCGGTCGCTGCCGGTCTCCGGCGCCAATGTGATGGAGCGTGCACCGGAGGCGTGCAGCGGCTCGAGCACACCCTCCTTCACCGCCGGGATACGTATCGAAGACACCGAGGCGCGAAACCCGGCCCCGAGCGACTCCTGCAAGATGCGCTCGATCTCGGGGTGATCGCCGACCGCCGTGGCAACGAAGCCGATCTGGTCGGTCAGCGAGCGGCCTCTGGCGAGGGATTCGAGAATGTAATCGGTCGGGTGCCAGCGGAACTTGCCCATGCCGAAGGTGGCCCAGCAGTAGCGGCACTTCTCCGGGCAGCCGCGTGACATCTCGATCAAAAACTTATCCGCGAACTCGGTGCGCCGAGTGACGATCGAGCTCGTCGGCAGATACCCGGGCGCACGCATTTGCTCGGCCGTGAGCTCGCGCTTGCGCAGCTTGGGGCGGCCGACCTCGTCTTCGGGGAAGTGATGGGTGGGCAGGTAGAAACCGGGCTCGTCGGCCAGGCGTTCGAGCACCGCTTCCCGATCTTGTTCCTCGGCCAGCGCCGGTAGCAACGCCGGCAGCAGGTTCTCCGCCGCGCCTAGAGAAAAGACGTCGATGAATTCGGCCATCGGCA
>JBCCGX010000964.1:0-4144 GCA_039029035.1 Acidobacteriota bacterium
CGTGCTTTATTGTCATAGTTTAATTAGGACAATGCTGTGAGCGACTCGTTCCCGGACTCGAGCTCGCCTTCCACCCGCAATGATTCAGCCGAAGGATCTCAATGTCTGGCTTGGCTATCCGCACCACATCCGTCATTCGCCGATTCGGTGACATCCTGGCCGTCGACGATTTGAACCTCGTCGTACCGCAAGGCATCGTCTACGGATTTCTGGGGCGCAACGGCTCCGGGAAAACGACCGCGATCCGCTTACTTCTAGGCTTGCTGCAGCCCGACCAAGGGACGATCGAGCTCTTTGGCCGGCCGCTGCCCGACCACCGCCGGGAACTGTTGCGGCGGGTCGGCGCGTTGGTGGAGTCGCCGTCGCTCTACGATCATCTCTCCGGGCGGGACAACGTCGAGATCACCCGCTGTTTGCTCGGCCTGAAGCCGAGCCACACGGACCGGGTCCTGGAGCTCGTCGGCTTGACGGACGCTGCTGGTCGGCGGGTCAAGGGCTACTCCCTGGGCATGCGGCAACGGCTCGGGCTGGCCCTGGCGCTGCTACCGGAACCGGATCTTCTGATCCTCGACGAGCCGATCAACGGGCTCGATCCGGAGGGCATTCGCCACGTCCGGGATCTGCTGATCGAGCTGTCGCGGCATCGGGGGGTGACGGTCTTTCTGTCCAGCCATCTGCTCGCCGAGCTGTCGCAGCTGGCGGATCACGTCGGCATTCTCGAAGGCGGACGGCTCTGTGCACAGGGCCCCTTCGAAGAGCTGCGGAAGAGCAGTCGCAGCCGGGTCGAGGTGGGGCTCGATCGACCGGTGGAGGCGGAGCCTCTGCTCCGCGAGGCCGGTTTTGGCGTCGAGTCGGTGGGCTCGGACCGAGGTTACGTCGACATCACAGGTGCCGGCCTGGACCGCCTCGAGGCCTTGGGTGAGCTCAACACATGGCTGGTCGAGAGAGGCTTCCGCGTCCACCACCTGCGCCAGAAGTTGCCGACGCTGGAGAGCGTGTTCCTAGAGCTGACGGAAGGCCGTCTTGGAACTCAAGGGCAAGGAGTGCCCGCAGCAGAGGGTGCACCGCGTGCGTCGCTGCTGCGGTCTCCGCAGGTTGCAGGTGCAGAGGGCCGACGATGAGAGATTACTTTCGCGCCTTGGGAATGGAGCTCGTCAAGCTCAAGGGAACCGTGGCACTCGCTGTGGTCCTCAGTGCGCCGGTGCTGGTCGTGCTTCTGGCATTCCTGCAATCTCTGCTCCATATCTTTCCGATGAGCTCCCACAGCGATAGCTTTGGCACGTCGACCTGGCCTTCGATCGCCGGCCAGGCGCTCTCGATCTGGACGGTCTTTCTGCCCCTCTTTGTCAGCCTCGTCACCGGCCTTTTGGCAGACCTCGAGCACCGTCACCATCAGTGGAAGCACCTCTTCGCATTGCCGGTGTCTCGCGGTGCCATCTTGGCCGCGAAGCAAACCTCCGCAGTGCTCTTGATGTTGACCAGCCTGATGGTTCTGACCGTCGTCTCGGCCCTGACTGTGGAGCTGTGGCGCCGGTTTCTGGTGACGGTGCCGCAGTTCCCCTTTGGCGATTGGCACGTCGTCACGTCGCAAGTCGTGGTCGCTGCGTTATGGATGGTTGCGGTCCAGACTTGGGTCAGTCTGCGCTGGCAGAGCGTCCTCGTTGGCCTGGGCTTCGGATGCTTCGGAGTGTTTCTGGCGCTGTTGGCGAAAGACGAGACCGGGCCCGTGCGAGCCCTGCCTTGGCTGTTGCCGAGCAACGTCATCAACGGCCTGGCTGATGGCACCTCGATCGATCCCTGGCTGTGGCTGGGCGCTGCCGGCGGACTTCTGTTCTCCGTCCTTTGTGGGTGGGATATCGTGCGCCGCGACGTTGCCTGAGACCTGTGGAACCGAAAGGCGTGACTTGAACGGCGGTGACTCGAAGCCATGCTGTTGAAGATCGACTCGGCGTCGAGTGCCTCGGTGTACCGCCAGATCTGTGACCAGGTGAAGTATGCCGTGGCGACGGGCGCTCTCTTGCCCGGTGACCGTCTCCCTCCGATCCGCGAGGTGGCCAGCGCCAATCGAGTCAACCGCAACACGGTGGCACGCGCCTACAGCGAGCTCGAACGCGACGGCGTGATCATCGCACGTCGAGGTCAGGGCTCTTTCGTGGCGGCGCGATCGACGTCGATCAAGACACGAGAGCGGCTCCGGTTCATCGAGGACATGATCCGCAAGCTGCTGGTCGAGGCCTATCACCTCGAGCTCACATCGAGCGAGTTGCACGAGCTCATCGAGCGGGTCGAGTCCTCTTTTAATGCCGGTCGCAGCACCGAGGCCGATGCACCAGGCAAGCGGCCCGCCGATGATGGAAAGGAGAAGAGGCCATGAGCTCATCGGAGCCTGCCGTCAAGACCACGAGCCTGGGGCGCAGCTTCTCTGGCCGCTGGGCGGTGCATGATCTATCGCTCGCGGTGCCGAGCGGTTCGGTCTATGGCCTGCTGGGACTCAACGGATCGGGTAAGACGACCACGCTCCGCCTCCTGATGGGTCTTCTCAGACCGAGTGAGGGCTCAGCAGAAGTCCTTGGACTCGATCCCCAAACAGCGCCGGTGGAGCTCAAGAGCCAGGTCGGCTATGTCGGCGATCAGCCGGGCTTTTATGACTGGATGCAGGTCGGTGAACTGATCGATTTCGTCGCCCACCATCGCCGGGCCTGGGACGAGGACTACGCCGACGAGCTTCGCCGGCAGTTCGGACTGCGCCTCGAGTCGCGTGTCGGCGCTCTGGCGAAGGGGGAACGGGTGATGACGGCTCTGCTCCTAGCCTTGGGCTTCAGGCCACGCCTGCTGCTACTCGACGAGCCCACGGCGGCTCTCGATCCGTCCGCCAGGCGTCACTTCTTCGAAGGGATCTTGGATGCCTACCAGGAGGAGGGCGGGACGATCCTGGTTTCGTCGCACCAGATCCGCGAGATCGCCGGATGGGTCGATCACGTCGGCATCCTCGAAGGGGGGCGCCTGGTCGTCTCGCAACCGGTGGATGAGCTCCAAGGTCGCATGAAACGCTATCGATTGACCTTTGCCGACGGCGCACCCAGCAGGATCGACTGTCCGGGGTTGTTGAGTCGCAACGACTCGGGGCGGGTTGCAGAGCTGGTCGTCGAGCTGGCAGCGGATGACGATCGGGCAGTCCGGGAGGCGCTCGGAGCCTATGCCCCGTCGCGTCTCGAGACCGGTGCCTTGAACCTGGAAGAGGCCTTTCTCGCGCTCACCGGGGAATCGAGGCCTTGAGTACGATTCGCCTACCTAGAAGTATCCTCTGGAAGGAGCTTCGCGAGCAGTGGCCGGTGGCGCCTCTTCTTCTGATCCTGCAGGCGATCCACGCTGTGGCCGGGGAAGAAGCCGGCCTTCCCGCCGAGTGGGTGATCGGCTTGTGGACCGTCGGTATGGTCTTTGCCGCTCTGATTTACGGCTCTCTTCTTTTCGCCGCCGAGTCCAGCCGGGAAAGCTGGGAATTCCTGCATCAGTTGCCGATCTCGCGCGCTACGCTCCTGGGCTCGAAGTTGGCTGCGGGTGGTTTACAGACCGGCTGCCTGTTGGCTCTGTCGGTAATGTGCTTTGCCGCACTCACCGAGTTTGGGGCTCCGCTACCGCAATCGTTCAGTGGATGGGTTGCTCTACTCCTGGCGTTGGCTCTGGCGCTCCTCTGTGGTGCCGGCGGCTCGCTCGTCTGGCGCCAAGCGATTCGGGCTTTCTTCGCCGGAGGCATTGCTCTCTGCTTGGCCGCAACCACGGTTTTGCAGGTGACCGGTTTGTCCTTGACCCGAGTTGTGACGTCGATGGGGCCGTTGTCGCGTGGGCTTCCGATCGATGAGCTGTTGGCCGTCGGCGCCGTGACCGTCGTACTGATCACGGCTGCGAGCTACGCCTTGTCCTCTCGACTTTGGCGGTTCGGATCGCGTCGCGCTGCGGCAGTGCGTCGGAATCTCCCGGTTGTGCGGGTTGCCCGGGCACTTCACCTGCATTATTCGTGAGGCGTTGCGTTTGCCGTTGAAGTTTCGGTCTGAGGAGCCAGAGTAGTTGCTCTGGACGCGCTTGTGGGGCGCAGAATGTGTTTGCTGGCGGCCTTCGGTCGCTATGAGGTTCGAAATCGCGACAA
>JBCCGX010000965.1:0-4143 GCA_039029035.1 Acidobacteriota bacterium
GCATTCTGCAAGCGCATGTCGGTGCCGGCGTTGCCGTCGTAGTAGGTCTTGGGCGGCACCATCTCTTTCAGCGCGTTCATCGGCGAGAAGATCAGGGTGCGAAAGCTGGTGTAGTCGTCGAAGCTGATCTCGTCGGTCTGCGCTCCGGCGGTGATCAGCCAGGCCACGTCGCGCGCCGTCCGCGGCTGCATTTCGGGCACCATGTTGAAGAAGTGCTCGAGCGAGCCGAACTGCACCGTGGTACGGATCCAGCCGTAGGCATCGGAATCTGCGCCCGCGCTGGTGCGGATGACGCTGGCATCCCGCCCGGTACCCACTCGCACGTCGGCATCGGAAAACAGGCTCACCATGCGATGGTGCTCCTCTTCGCCTTCGAGGCCGAAGTCGCTGTGGTTGACCAGGCTGTCGAGCAGCACCATCTTGCCGTGGGTCCACAGCCCCATCATCATCCAGCCCTGATGGTCCGACGACGACTCGGCGGCGGGATCGTACGGGTCGCTGCAGCTGGTGCCAGGCACACAGGCGAGGTCGTACAGATGCTGACAGTTGAAGGGTGCGTTCAGGCAATCAGAGTCTTCGTCGATTAGCTTGCGATCCAGAGTGGCGAAGAAGATGTTGTTGGCCGCCTGGTCCATCCAGATGTAGCGCCCCGGGATGTCGATCAGGGTGCCCTGGGTCGGGTCTGAATTCACCGCCGCGCCGCTCGGCGTGCGGTACTCATACTGCGCGAAGCCAAAGCCCGACGTCGGCGAGTTGACCGCCGGATCCGACGGCGCGTAGGCCAGCGGCTTGAGGTTGGTCCACTGGCTGATATCGCACTCCTCGCCGCCCGAGTAAGAGGCGTAGACCGTGTCGTAGGTGCCGGTGCGCGCCACGTTGTTGGCGTCGTACCAGGTGATCGTCGAGGGGCTGATGCGGGTCACCAGCAGGCGGTTGTCGCCGACGATCATCGGTGTGTGCCAGCTCCGGATACCGGTGCCGGTATCGCCCAGCTTGGGCCCCGCCGTCGGTAATGCGTCGAGGGTGATGCCGGCGATCTTGGCGCTGGCGGTCTTCGGATTCTCGACCTCGATGATGATCGGGGTGCGCCACATCTGGACCTGGTCTTCGCCGTTCGGACCACCCGACGGCAGGTGCACGGTGGCGATGACATAGAGCTTGTAGCACTCACGGTCGCCGTTGCAGATGTAGGGGTTGGGCCCGGTGATCTGGGCGGTGGCGCCCAACGGATCGCACAGGGCGAAGTGGGTGGCGAGATTGCCGGTCGGGCTCTGGTGCAGGTCGTCCGCTTCGATCTCGAAGGCGAAATCGTCCAGGATCGTCGCCCCGGCCCCGGCCAGCAGCAGCTCGTCCGTCAGCTGCTCGGGCACTAGCAGGTGGAACACCGCCTTGTTGTTGTTGCTCCCGGCGCGCTTGCGCACCAGACCGATACGGTGATCCTGGCTGTTGGTCAACGGTGGGATGTAGGGATTGGTGAACTGATAAACGTCTTGGCCGCCCACCTCCACCACCTCGAAGTTGTGGACGTCGGGCAAGAGCGTCGGTGCCTCGGGCAAGGTCTGCACCTCACCCCCGGCCGCTGGTAGAGCCGAGACGAGAAACGCGCCACCGATGATCAGTGCTGTAACCCACCGGCCGGTGGCCCACCGGCCGGCGCTCGGACTCAATCTCGAGCTCGGCGCTCGATGCGCGAAGCGGGTGAATCCGCGATGCTTCGTCAAAACCATGGTGTCTTTCCTCCGTGTTGACTGCCTAAGGCGACACGAGGCGTCGCCGGTGACAGAGATGTGGATGCCGGGCGGTAGCGGAGCCGCCGCAGCGGATGTTCAGCACGGAAGACGCAAAGCCCCGACGAATCGGATCAGGCCTAGGCCCGCGATCTCTTGCCGGCGTCAGAGCCTGTCTTGACACACTGCGGCATAGATCCTTAGCATGCCGCTGGGCCGCTTCATGCGGCCTTTTCCTTCCGAGAAACTCGCCAGCAGTTGCCGATAGGAGTCTTGCGATCATGACGAGCCCGACCGACGAAACCCCCGAAACGCCCTCCGCTCCCGCTCGCTTGGTGATCGAAGACGACATCGCCTGGATCCACCTGGACGATCCGGACAAGAACGTCAACACCCTCTCGACCCGCTACTTCCAGTGGTTCGAGCAGCAGATCGACCAGCTGGCCACGCAACCGCTGAAGGGCCTGGTCTTCATCTCGGACAAGCCGGGCTACTTCATCGTCGGCGCCGATATCGAGGAGCTCCAAGCGTTCACCGAGCCGAGTGAGGTCCAGGCGACAATCATGCGCGGCCATGAGCTCGTCGGCCGGTTCGACGACCTGCCGTATCCGGTCGTGTCGGCGATCGACGGCGCTTGCCTCGGCGGCGGGCTCGAGCTCTCTCTGGCCTGTGACCTGCGGGTGGCGACCGATGCGCCGCACACCAAGCTCGGCCTACCGGAAGTGCAGATCGGCCTCTTCCCTGGCCTCGGCGGCACCCAGCGTCTGCCGCGGCTGATCGGTGTGCCCGACGCGCTCGACATGATTCTGACCGGCAAGCAAGTCCCGGCCAAGAAGGCCAAACGCCTCGGCCTGGTCGACGAGATCTGCCATCCGGTGAACCTGAAAGAAGCCGCGATCCGCCTCATTGGCTGGGGCAAGCCCGGCCGCTCGGGCTACAAGGGGCCGAGTCGCGAATCGATCAAGGGCGGCCTGGGCAAGAAGGCGGCCAATTTCCTCGCTCGCACCCCCGGCGCCAACCGCCTGGTCTACGACAAGGCGCGGGACACGGTGATGAAGAAGTCCGGCGGCCACTACCCCGCGCCGCTCAAGGCGATCGAGGTCGTGCGCAAAGGTATGGCCCTACCGCTGGACGACGCGCTACGGCTCGAAGCGGACGGCTTCGCCGATCTGGTGGTCACCGAGGTCGCCAAGGGCCTGATCTCGATCTTCTTCACCAAGAACGAGGTCGAGGGTCGCGCCACCAAGATTGCCAAGGGCGCCCGCAAGCTCGATCGTATCGGCGTGCTCGGCGCCGGCTTCATGGGCTCGGGTGTCGCCCAGGTGCTCTCCCACAAAGGCTACGAGGTGCTGCTCAAAGACCGCGACCACGAAGCCCTCGGGCGCGGCATGCGGCATTGCAACGATCTCTTCGGCAAGCTGGTGAAGCGCCGCAGGTATCGCCCGGTCGAGCGCAAGCTGGCGATGAGCCGCATCCTGCCGCGGGTCGACTACCAGGGCTTCGACCGTGTACCCCTGGTGATCGAGGCGGTGTTCGAGGACGTTGGCATCAAGCACCAGGTGATCCGCGAGGTCGAGGAAGCGGGGTCCGAAGATCTGATCTTCGCCTCCAACACCTCCACCATCCCCATCAGCCGCCTGGCCGAAGCCAGCAAGCGGCCCGAGAACATGATCGGCATGCACTTCTTCTCACCGGTGCATAAGATGCCGCTGATCGAGATCATCAAGACGCCCGAGACCTCTCAACGTGCGCTGGCCACCACGGTGGAGGTCGGCCGCCGCATGGGCAAGACGATCATCGTGGTCAATGACGGCCCCGGCTTCTTCACCAGCCGCGTCCTCGGCCCGTTCATCAACGAGGCCCTATGGTGCCTCCACCAGGGCGCCTCGATCGAGCAGATCGACCGCGCCCTGACCGGCTGGGGCTGGCCGGTGGGTCCGATGGCCCTGCTCGACGAAGTCGGCCTCGACATCGCCAACCACGCCGGCGAGGTGATCAGCGAGTACGCCGGCGCCCGCGCCGACACCTCGCCGATCTTCAAGCAGATGATCGACGGCGGACGCCTCGGCCGTAAATCGAAGCGCGGCTTCTACGACTACCGCAAGAAGCCCAAGAAGGTCGACCGCTCGCTCTACGATCTCATCGGCTGGCAGCGCGCCCAGGTCGACGACCTCGAGATCATCGAGCGTTGCTGGATGCAGATGCTGAACGAGACTGCGCGCTGTATCGAAGACGGCATTATCGAGAACCCCAACGACATCGACATCGGCGTCATCTTCGGTTTCGGCTTCCCGCCCTTCCGCGGCGGTATCCTGCGCGAAGCCGACAAACAAGGCGTCGACTACGTCGTCGCCCGGCTCGAAGACTACGCCGAAGCCCACGGCGACCGCCTCGCCCCGGCCCAACTCCTGGTCGA
>JBCCGX010000966.1:0-4143 GCA_039029035.1 Acidobacteriota bacterium
GGCGAAGAACCCATGAAGTACGGCCTTTCGCCAGGCCATGCAACCTTGAAGACCCATCGAGCCGGTCGATGATCACCCTCCTGGTGTCGCCCGAAGCTTTCGACCAGGAGCGCATCGAGGTCGAAGGCGACGACTATCGTCACCTGTTCCGGGCGCGCCGTGTTGCCGTCGGCGAGCGCCTGCGGGCGGTCGACGGCCAAGGCCGGGCGCGCTGGGCCGAGATCGATCAGATCGACCGACGCCGGGCTTCTCTGATGTTGGGCCCCACCGCACCGGCGAACGAGCCGGCGTATGCATTGCACCTCCTGGTCGCCGCACTGCGCTCCGAGCGCGCGTCCTGGCTGGTGGAAAAGGCGACCGAGCTCGGCGTTTACTCGATCCACTTCATCGCCACGGAGCGCACGCCGCGCAAGTACGCTCCGGCAAGCCTCGAACGGCTGCAACGGGTGGCGGCCGCGGCGTTGCAGCAATGCCACCGCTCCCGCCTGCCCGACATCACCGGCGTCGAGCCGCGGGACACCTGGATCGCGAGACTGCAGGACACCGCCCGCACCGACCGCTATGTCCTCCGACCCGAGGCCGAGAGCCCAGCGAGCCAGACTACCGAACGAACCGCCGGGCTCGTGTTAGTCGGCCCCGAAGGCGGTTGGAGTGCGACGGAAACCAACGAGCTCGAAGCGCTCGGCTGTCGTGGCCTTTCCCTTGGCGACAGGATTCTGCGCATCGAGACTGCGGCCATCGCGGTCGCGGCACGCCTGATCCCGCTTGGCTCCCCTATGCTAGACTGATCATCTGTCTGTTCTCAGAAAAGTGACGGATCTAGACGAGGCGCGGCGATGAATATCAATGACCTGCTCAAGCTGGCGGTGGAACGCAAGGCTTCCGATCTGCATTTGAAGGTCGGTAGCCACCCGATGATCCGGGTCGACGGTCATCTCCAGCCGATGCAGGAGATCAAGCGCATGATGCAGGAGGACACCCTTGCGATGGGGTACTCCATCATGAATGCGCGCCAGAAGCAGCGTTTCAAGGAAGAGCTCGATCTCGATCTGGCCTACTCCGTCCCCGGCCTGGGCCGTTTCCGCTGCAACATCTTCCAGCAGCGCGGTGCGGTGGGCATGGTGCTGCGTGTCATCCCGGCGCGCATCAAGACGATCCGCGAGCTCATGCTGCCACCGGTTCTGGAAACGATCTCCGACGAGACCCGCGGCCTGGTGCTGTGTACCGGCACCACCGGCTCGGGTAAGTCGACCAGCCTGGCGGCGATGATCGATCACATGAACTCGACGCGCAACGAGCACATCATCACCATCGAGGACCCGATCGAGTTCCTCCACCGCGACAAGAAATCGCTGGTCAATCAGCGCGAGATCGACGTCGACACGCGCAGCTTCTCGCACGCCCTGCGCGCCGCCATGCGCCAGGATCCCGACGTCGTGCTGGTCGGTGAGATGCGCGACCACGAAACTATCGAAACCGCCCTGCACGCCGCCGAGACCGGCCACATGGTGCTCTCGACCCTGCACACCGTTGATGCCACCGAGACCATCAACCGCATCATCTCGGTCTTCCCGCCGCACCATCAGAAGCAGATCCGCATCCAGCTCGGTCAGGTCCTGAGGGCCATCGTCTCCCTGCGGCTAGTGCCGCGCGCCGACGGTATGGGTCGTGTGCCGGCGGTCGAGGTGTTGATCGTCACGCCTTATATTCGCGACTGTATCGAGAACAAAGAGAAGACCAAGTACATCCGCGAGCAGATCGCCCTCGGCACCAGCCAATACGGCATGCAGACCTTCGACCAATCGCTTTTCTTTCTCTACAAGGGCGGCTTGATCACGGTCGACGAAGCCCTCAGACGGGCCACCAACCCGGACGAGTTCAAGCTCAAGCTGGCTGGCGTCCAGTTCACCGCCGACGTGGCGCGCGAGGACATGGAGAACGCGCTCCAGGGTACCGGCGACGACCTGCTGAGCGAAGACTCGCCGTTCGAGATCGAGCGCATAGGCGGCTGACCTCTTGCGTCAGCCGATCCCCTGCTACCAGCGGGCTATCGGCTTCCTCAGCCGGCGGTCCCACTTCGAGCGTGAGCTCCAGCGCAAGCTGAGCCAGCGCGGCTACGCCGAGGCTGAGGTCGCCGAAACCCTCGAGCGATTGCACGGCGAAGGCTTGATCGACGATCGGCAGACCGCGAGGGAGATGGTTCGTGGCCGACTTGCGCGCGCGCCGGAGGGTCGCCTCAAGCTGCACAGCGAGCTAACCCGACGCGGGGTCACCTCGGAGATCGCCGAAGAGGCCCTGGACGAGCTCTTGCCGCGCGACGACGAAGACCTCACGCGGCAAGCGGCCGAGCGCTGGCTGCGCCGCTCACCCCACGCCCGCCGGGGTGCCCTGGACGATCGCGGCCAGGCCTCACTGGCGCGCCACCTGGCGAGCCGCGGCTTCTCCAGGCGTGCTATCTTCACGGTCCTTCGGGAGATCCGCGAAACGGACTCCTTTGATCTATCTCGATAGCCCCATAGAGAGCCTCGCGCCATGAACAGTCAGGATATCCGCCAGAGCTTTATCGATTTCTTCCGTCAGCGCGATCACCTGCACCTCGCCAGCTCGCCCATCGTCGCACACGGCGACCCGACCCTGCACTTCACCAACGCCGGCATGGTGCAGTTCAAGGATGTCTTCCTCGGCCTCGAGCAACCGAAGCATCCGCGCGCCGTCACGGTGCAGAAGTGTTTGCGCGTCTCCGGCAAGCACAACGACCTCGAGAACGTCGGCCCCAGCCCGCGGCACCATACCTTCTTCGAGATGCTCGGCAACTTCTCCTTCGGCGACTACTTCAAAGACGAGGCGATCCGCTGTGGTTGGGAGCTGGTGACCGGCGTCTGGGGGCTGCCGACCGAGCACCTCTTTGCTTCGGTCTTCGAAGAGGACGACGAGGCCGCTGAGCTCTGGGCCAAGATCTCGGACCTCCCTGCCGAGCGCATCGTGCGCTGTGGCGCCAAGGACAACTTCTGGGCCATGGGCGACACCGGTCCCTGCGGCCCCTGCAGCGAGATCTTCGTCGATATCGAGCCTGATTTGCCGAAGATCCCATTCCCCGAAGGGGACGCTTCCGGCCGCTATCTCGAGATCTGGAATCTCGTCTTCATGCAGTTCGAGCGCGACGCATCGGGCCAGATGACCCCGCTACCCAACCCCTCGATCGACACCGGCGCCGGGCTCGAGCGCGTCACCTCGGTGCTCCAAGGGGTGAAGTCGAACTACGACACCGATCTGTTCCAAGGCGTGCTGCGCGCCGCCGCCGATCTGGCCTCCACCGAGTACGGCCGCAATCCCCAGTCCGACACCTCCCTGCGAGTGATCGCCGACCATCTGCGCGCCACCGCCTTCCTGCTGGCCGATGGCATCATCCCCGGGCCTGACGGCAAGGGCTACGTGCTGCGCCGCCTGCTGCGGCGAGCGGTCCGTCACGGCATGCGGATCGGCCTCGAAGAGCCGTTCCTCCACCGTCTGGTGGGGGTGCTGGACGAGACCATGGGGTCGCATTACACCGAGCTCGGCAAGACCCGCCAGGCGACCGAAGCCACGGTGCGCGAGGAGGAGGAGAAGTACCTCCAGACCCGCGCCATGGGTGCCCGCCGGATCCAGGAAGCGATCGACCGCACCCGCGCCGAGGGACGCTCGCAGCTCTCGGGCGAGGAGATCTTCCAGCTCTACGACACCTACGGCCAGGAGATCGAGGCAGTCCGCGAGATCGCCGAGGAAGAACAGCTCGGGATCGACGAGGAGGGCTTCGCCGCCCGTCTCGACAAGCGCCGCAAGACCTCCCAAGCCGCCACCAGCGAGCTTCAGAAACGTCTCGCCGGCCTACGCAAAGTCCTCACCGAGGGTGGCGAGACCGACGAAGCCTCGGAGACTCTCTTCGAAGGCTACGACACGACCGACGGCGCGGCTTCTCAGGTGCTGCGCATCGCGGCCCTGGCGGACGGCGAGTCGACGGCGGTCGATTCGCTCGCCGCCGGTCAACGCGGTGTGGCGGTGCTCGACCGCACCTCCTTCTATGCGCAATCCGGCGGTCAGGTGGGCGATCAGGGCATCCTGGCCTGGGATGGCGGCCGGGCTCGGGTGACCGACACGCAGAAGGAC
>JBCCGX010000967.1:0-4136 GCA_039029035.1 Acidobacteriota bacterium
CTACCCGCGCCGCAGGTTGGCGTCTTTCATCGCTTCCTGGGCTTCGCGGTCGAGATCACGCTCACGGGCTGCCTGGCGCTTGTCGTAGAGCTTCTTGCCCTGCACCAAAGCGATCTCGACCTTGACGTGGTTGCCCTTGAGGTAGATCTCGAGCGGTACGATGGTGAAGCCCTTGGCCTGGGAGCGGCCCGCGAGGCGGTCGATCTCACGCCGATGCAGCAGTAGCTTGCGCGGCCGCTCGGGCTCGTGATTCTCTCGGTTGCCGTGACTGTAGGGACTGATGTGCACTGCAGTCAGGAACGCCTGACCGTCGCGGAATTCGACGAATCCATCCTTGAGCTGGATCTTGCCGGCCCGGGCTGCCTTGACCTCGGTGCCGGTCAGAGCCATGCCGGCCTCGAATCGTTCGTGGACATGGTATTCGTGAAACGCTCGCCGGTTGCTGGCGAGCTTGCGCACATGGAGTGGGCGCTCGGTGGGAGGTCGGGGTGAAGCCATTGCACGAAGACTCGAAGGATCGGAGGGAATCGAGGGGGAAGCCGGCCGGAGTCGGCCGGCGAAGCGAAGCAACTAGTCTACAGGGGGAAGCCGGCAAAGGTGCTAAAGTTCCTAGCTCGGTGACCCACGGAATATTCATGCTGCGACATATCTTCATCCTGATCGCTCTCGCCGTCCCGGCCGTATCGGTCGCCCAGACCGAGTCCGCCAACCAGGACTTGCAGGCGACCACGGAACGCACCGACGAAGACTCGGCGATGAAGTCTCGCATCACCGATGTCCGCTTGGCCTTCGACGAGCAGGATGTCTTGCTCTCCTTCAAGCTACTTGGCGTCTTCGACGACAACTTCCGCCGCCGTCTCGAGAGCGGTCTGCCCACCAGCCTGAAGTACGAGTTCGAGCTACGCCGCAGCCGCAAGAGCTGGTTCGACAAGGCCACCCAGACCGGTAACTTGCAGGTCGACGCCATGTACAACGCGGTGACTCGCGAGTACCTGATCAACTTCAAGCACGACGATCAGCTGATCGAGAGCCGGGTCGTCAAAGACCCGGCCGAGCTGCTGTCCTCGATGACCGAGTTCGCCGACTTTCCGGTCTTCTCTGCCGAGGGCAAGAACCCACAGCAACGGTTTCGGGTCCGCGTCCGCTCCGAGCTCAGGACCCGGACCATCTTCTTCTTCATCCCCTCGACCGTACACACTGACTGGGCAGAGACCCGCAAGTTCCGCTTCGCCGAAGAGATCGACTGATGGATCTCCGCCAGGAGCTGCTCAAGCACCGAAAGGACTTCCGGGTCATCTTCGGTGGTCTGACCCTGCTGCTCGCCATCTGCGGCTTCGTCTACTACTTGCTGCAACGCGGAAAGGGCCTGCCAGCGTCTGTGGCGACCAACAAGCTCCTGCTTTTCGCGCTGTGGTACATCAACGTCATTCTGATCCTGACCATCGTGTTGGTCTTGGTGCGCAGCCTGTTTCGCCTACTGCTCGAGCGGCGTCACCGGATCCTCGGCTCGAAATTCAAGACCAAGTTGGTGCTCACCGCCATCGGTCTCTCCCTAATCCCGGTGCTGATCCTGTTCCCCTTCGCCACTAGCCTGCTGCTGCAGTCCTTCGATCAATTGTTCAGTCTGCCGATCGAGGAAATCGTCACTCAGGCATCGGCCACTGCGACCGCATTGATGGATCAGATCGAGGCGACCAATCAACGTGACGCCAACCGGGTTCTGCAGGAGATGGCGGAGTTCGACCTGGGCGATATCGACCAACGAGCGACGGTACAGCGGCGGCTGCAAGAGTTGGTCGGCGAGCTCCAACTGCACTACCTGGCGATCTACGACGGGACCGAGCTGATTCACGGCACGGCGGACCCGGTCGTCGGCTTCAATCGCGCGGTGAGCTTCAAGGGGCTCAGCCGATTCCTCGAAGAGGCGATGGAAAACGGCGAGGCCACCGAGGTCGAAGACTCTCTGGGGATCGAAGGGCAGTTGCTCCTCGCCGCCAGCGCCGCACCGCCCACGACCAGCGATGAGGATCCTGCCGAGGACGGCGCCGAGGATTCGACGGGGGACGTCGACGCGACGGAAAACGACAACACAGTGCCCAGCCGCACCGTCATCGTCACCGGCACCGTGCTGCCACCGGACATCGCCGAACGCTCCGCCGGCCTGCTCGTAGCGCATCAGAACTACCTACAGATGGCGGTGCAGAAAGACGATGTTCGGACCGTCTATCTCCTCAACTTGCTCATGGTCACGCTGCTGGTGATTCTCGCCTTCTCCTCCATTGGTCTGCGACTGGCGCGGCGCTTGACGACCCCCATCCAGGCCCTGGCGGATGGCACCCGTCGCATCACATCGGGCGATCTCGACCATCAGGTCGATGTGGCGGTCGACGACGAAGTCGGAGTGCTGGTCGACGCCTTCAATCGCATGACCCAGGAGCTCAAGCGCAACAAGCAGCTCGTCGACCGCAGCAATCGGGATCTCGTCGATGCCAACAAGCGAATCGCCGCGGTGCTGCAGAGTGTTGCAGCGGGTGTCGTGTCGATGGACGCGGAGGGCAAGATCCTGACCTGCAACGGCGCCGCCCTGGCGATTCTCGCGCAGCGCGAAGACGATGTCGTCGGCCAGTCGATCTTCGATGCCTGGGGCGATCCGGAGCGCGGCAAGCTGGTGATGCTGCTCGAGGAAGAAAACGTCGCCGAGGGTCACAGCCGGCAAGTACGAATGATCATCGCCGGAGTCTGGAAGACCCTGGAGGTCAAAGTCACTACACTGCCCGATATGAGCGGCCAGACCGGTGGCCGGGTGGTGGTGGTCGAAGATCTGACCGAGCTCATCTACGCGCAGAAGATGGCGACCTGGAACGAGGTGGCCCGTCAGATCGCCCACGAGATCAAGAATCCGCTGACCCCGATTCGCCTCACTGCCGAGCGGCTGCTGCGCAAGCATAGCCAGAACGGTGGGGACTTCCATCAAACCCTGGAGCAAGGGGTCGACCTCATCGTCCGGGCGGTCTCCAGCCTCAAGAGCCTGGTCGACGAGTTCTCGCGCTTCGCTCGCATGCCACGGCCACAGCCACGGCAGATCGACCTGGAAGACCTGTGGGGCGAGATCCTCCGTCTCTACCAAGGGCTCAAGTCCGGCGTCGAGGTCGAAGGCCATGTCGAGCCGTCGGCGGCCAGCGTCCGCTTCGATCCGGAGCAGCTCAAGAGCGTCCTGATCAACTTGCTCGACAACGCTGTCGCGGCGACCGAGGCGCCTGGCAAGGTGACCCTCTCCACTGCCCAATCCAACGGCAACGTTCTGCTGCGGGTCGCCGACACCGGTCACGGCATCCCGGCCGAAGACATGGGCAAACTGTTCCTGCCCTACTACTCCACCAAAGGCCGCGGCTCGGGCCTCGGACTCGCCATCGTCCACCGCATCGTCACCGACCACAACGCCTCGATCCACGTCGCTAGCAATGAACCTAAAGGGGTCACCTTCACCCTCGAAGTTCCGCAGCACTGAGTTCGCTTATCGGGACGACGGCAACTCCCCCAGCACTTGATCCAGCGCCTCGGTGAAGAGGTCGGCGTGGCGAGTGGTCCACACCATCGGCGGCTTGATTTTGAGAATGTTGTGGAACGGGCCTTCCGAGCTCAGCAGCACGCCGCGATCTCTCATCCTCTCGATCACGTCGGTGGCTTCTTGGCGAGCCGGCTCGAGGGTCTCGGGATCGCGCACCAGCTCGACACCGAGGAAGAGGCCGAGGCCGCGGACATCGCCGATCAGCGCGTGGCGGGAGGCGAGGGCACGGAGAGCTCCCAGCAGATAGTCGCCGACGACGCGGGCGTTCTCCTGTAGCCTCTCCTCCTCGATCACGTCGAGCACCGCCAGGCCGACGGCGCAGGACACCGGGTTGCCGCCGAAGGTATTGAAGTACTCCATGCCGTTGGCGAACGAGTCGGCGATCGCACGCGTGGTGACGACGGCGGATAGCGGATGACCGTTGCCGATCGGCTTACCGAGGGTAACGATATCGGGCACCACGTCTTGGGTTTCGAAGGCCCAGAACTTTACCCCGGCGCGACCGAAGCCGACCTGCACCTCGTCGGCGACACAGACGCCGCCGGCGGCGCGGACGTGGCGAAAGGCC
>JBCCGX010000968.1:0-4135 GCA_039029035.1 Acidobacteriota bacterium
CAGATCCCGGCGATGCTGGTGCTCGGTCACCGCTCGCGGTTCGTAGTGGCAGCTCAGATCGGCCGCCAGCACGCGATAGAACAGCTCGAGCTCTTCGCAGCCCCCAGCGCGGCCGGCGCCGAGCCGCTCGTCAAAGCCACCGAGGGCCAAGAAGACGTCGCGCCGAATGGCCATATTGCCGCTGCCGCCGATCTCCCACACCGGCACGCCGAAGTGCCGGGTGCGCCGATAGAGTGCGCGGTCGAAGGTGCGGGCGACATAGCCACGACCGAAGCCGTAGCGCTGCTCGAAAATCTGCTGCGCCTCGGTGGTGAGCTCGCTCGGCAGCACCAGTCCGGTCACCAGGGCGACACTCGGGTCGCGGAAGCTGGCCACCAGCCAGCTCAGCCAATCCGGGTGCACGGTCTCGTCGTCGTCGACGAAGGCCACCAGCTGACCACGGCTGTGCTCGACACCGGTATTGCGCGCGGCGCTCGAGCCGCGCCGCGGCTCGGCGATGTAGCGCACGGTGGGAAAGCTCTCCACCACCTCCCGGGTCGCCGACGACGGCGCGTTGTCGACCACCAGGATCTCGAGCGGTGCGTGGCTCAGCTCGCCGAGGGATCCGAGACAGGCAGCGAGCCGTCGCGGACGGTTGCAGGTCGGCACGACGAGGCTGACCGAGAGTGCTTTGGCGGCCGCCTGGCGGGCCGTCGGCAAGTGCTCGAACAACGAGACGGCGGCCCGCAGCAATCGAGCGGGGTCAGCCTGGGCCTCGGTCGACCGCGGCGCCGAATGGATTCGGCCGCGCAGGCCCATCTCGGGACCGGCGACGTAGGCGTCGAGCGCCGGGGCGATCGCTTCGAGGGCGAGCTCCGCCATCTGCTCGGCCGACATCGGCAGCCGCGCTGCCTCGATCTTCAGTTGACCGAGAGGGATCTCACGCCACCAGAGGACCACGAGCACCCCCCCCGGCGCCGCCGCCAGACGCTTGGCGCCTTCGCTCAGATCGATGTGGATGATGTCCCAGTGGCTCGACATGATTCTCTGCTCGATCAGGCCGTGGCGGCCAAGAACGGTGATTGCTTCTGCAGCTCGTAGAGCCGGGCAAAGAGCCCGCCCTCGGCCAGCAGTTCGGCCAAGTTGCCGCGCTCGACGATCTCGCCCTGGTCCAGGACCAGGATCTGATCGGCTTGCTCGACAGTCGACAAGCGATGGGCGATAACGATGACGGTGCGATCGTTGTGCTTCCGTTCGAGGAAGCGCTGAATGACGCTCTCCGACAGGCTGTCGAGGGCGTTGGTCGCTTCGTCCAAAATCAGCATCTGCGGTTGCCGTACGATGGCCCGCGCCAGGGCGATGCGCTGCTTCTGCCCGCCCGACAGCCGCACGCCGTGCTCGCCGACCCGGGTGGCGTAACCGTCGGGCAGAGCGCTGATGAACTCGTGCGCGTCGGCCTGGCGTGCCGCGGCAGTGATTTCGTCGTGGCTCGCGTCGAGCCGCCCGTAGGCGATGTTCTCCGCCACCGTGGTGTCGAAAACGTGGATGTCTTGGCTGACGACGGCGATCTTCTCGCGCCAGGAGCCCAGGTCGAGCTCGGCCAGCGGCGTACCGTCGACCTGGATACCGCCCGATGTCGGCTCGTAGAAGCGCATCAGGAGATGGATCAAGGTCGATTTGCCGGCGCCCGAGGGGCCGACCAGAGCGGTCGTCTCACCGCGGCCGATGTGCAGCGACACATCGCGCAGAGCCGCCGGCTCGTCAGTGTCGTAGTGGAAGTCGACCGCCTCGAGCTCGATCGATCGCTGCAGACCCTCGAACGCCGTCGAGCCGGAACGGATGTACGGCTTGTCCTGGCGATCGAGCAGGCCCATCACGGTCTCGACAGCGGGCAGCTGGCTGATCAGCTCGACCCGGCCATCGTCCAGGCCGTAGACCTCGGGCTGCAGGCGATAGAGGATGACGATGAACACCAAGACCGCGGGCAGGTTGTTCTGACTGCCGTTCAGCATGGCGAAGAGGACACCGATCAAGAGACCCGCAGCGAGCACCTCGGACATCGGCTCGATCAGGCCGGAGAGGCGCTCCTGCTTGAGGCCGAGGCGCCGCACCCGCGACGAAGCCTCGCTGTAGCGGTGGTGCTCGTAGCGCTCGCGACCGAAGGCGCGGATGGTCCGCATGCCGGCGAAGAGCTCGATCACGCGATGCGACAAGGTCTCGTCTGCCGCCAGGCCTTCGCGCGACAGGGTCTCGATGCGCCGCGTCATGCGCTGCACCAGATGCGAGATGGCGAACAGGGCTACGGCGACGACGAGGGTCAGCTGCCAGGAGATCAGCAGCAGGAAGCCGGTGAAAATAGTGATCGTCGCCAGGTTGATCGCCAAACCAGCGACTGTCGACACCGCATTGGCTGTCGTCCAGGTCTCGCCCTCCAGGGCGTTCCACAGCTTGCCCGCCTTGGCGCGCTCGATGTAGCGCATACCGACACGCAGCAGTTGATCCACCACCCGGCAGCGCAAGTGATGACCGAGCCGGGTATCGACCCAGCCGAACAGCAGGCTGTTGCCGTAGGACACGGCGCTCTTGAACAGCACCAGCGAGAAGATGGCCAACGAGATGAAGAGCAGACGGTCTGCCGCGGGCACGAAGTCGAACAGGCCGGTCAGCGCCTGCGCCAGGCCACCCTCGACCGCCGGCGCCGCCTGCTGATCCAAGCTGTAGAGGAACGGGATGAACAGGCTGATCCCGATACCCTGGGACAAGGCCTCCAGCAGGCCCAGCACGACCATCCCCGCCACCGCCCAGGGGTGGCGCCGCAGTAGCGGCCGGATCGCTCGGATGACCTCGAACTCTTTCATGGTCGCGCTGCGGATCGTTGCGTCCTGCTGCCCGTCTGAACGGGCAGCCCGTCTCTCCTGATTGTCGGCGGCAGAAGGCGGAAAGCCAAGTGGATCAGAGTCTAGGCAGACGACATTACGGCCTAGATTACAGAATGGCAATATCTCCGTACAGCCGAGCTCGTACCTTGCTCTCCGACGCCCCTCTCAGATGCCCGCTCGACCGGTCCTTGGGGCGGGGCGCGACGGGCGTCGAGCGAGCGCTCGAAGGCCCGCGAAGAGGACAAGAAAGCTCGACCGTCAGCCTGCGTCCGTCAACCCTGCGTCGAGGCCAGCTGGCTGACCGCCGCAACGATCGCGGCCGGGTCACAGCCGTACAGGTCCGCGCCGCTGAACGGGTTCAGCTCCATGAGGCGCAGCTCCTCGCCACACTGCGCGATGTCGAGCACATAGACCGGCTCCGGGGGGACCAGCACCGCCACGATCTCTCGGGCTCGTGCCAACGCGTCATCCGTACCGGAATGCTCAGCCGCCCGCCGGGACGCCTCATAGCCCGACCACGCCACCACCTCACCGTCGACCACGACGAAACGCCACTCCTTGCCGACCTCACGAACCGGCGCCACGACAACGGGTGTGTTGAGGTCGTCATAGTAGAAGCCGTGGTCCAGGTCTTTCAGGCTGATGCCGTCCAGGCGGCAGACGCGGCCGGAGAACGGCTTCAGGGGACTGTCGGGGCGGACGAAAACGTTGCCGTCGATCGCCAAGTCGCCCGCCACCCCACTGGGATCCGCTATGAGCGCCTCCACCGTACTGAAGATCCACTGTTCATGGACCAACCATGGCTTGGCTCGCTCGTACCAAGCGCTACACAGGAATTCGGCCGTATCGCAATACGCGCCAGGCGCCCACGACACCTCGCTCGCAATGCGGTGGGCATTGCCGAGAGAGCCGTGGAAAACCACCGGCGAATCGTCAAGCCGAGGCAGCTTCCCATTGAACCACCAGTCTTCCTTCCATCGGAGGCACCGATGGCCCGCGCTCTCGATCGCCTGCAGGAAGGCCGAGTAGCTCTCGTCGAAAGCTTCCGTTTCGACCACCCATGTGATGTTCACCATCGTCTTATCTTAGCCAGAACAATGACCCCTTCAGGCGCTTTTTCCGGCGTAGGTCGATAGGGCCACGGCGATGTCCGTCGTGGGGATCTATCCGCCTTATCCGTACGGAGGAAGAACAATGTCTGAGAAGCGCTCTCTAACCCTGATCGTCTGCCTGCTGACTCTCGGCCTCGCCTCGGCGGCCGCCGCCCAGCCCACCGG
>JBCCGX010000969.1:0-4126 GCA_039029035.1 Acidobacteriota bacterium
AGCAAGAAGATCGACGAGTTGATCCGTGGCAGGACGAAGTCTTCGAGCCGAGCCTGGTCTTCGTTCCTGAGCTTCCGGATCTCCATCGACTGTCTCCCCCTCGGTTATGAGACGATGCTCCACCCATGCCGTCTTCCGTTGCCACCCCGACCCGGCGCCAACAGAGCCTGCCGGGCTTGCTGCCGGTACTCTACTTCGGCCTGGCCCATCTATCGCTCGCCGTCGCTTTCGGCGAGGTGGCGATCCAGCCGCAGAAGCTCGCCGGCTTTTTCTACCACCCACGGATGATTGCCGTCGTCCACCTGGTGACCCTGGGCTGGATCAGCGGCACGATCCTCGGTGCTCTGCATCTCGTCGGCCCGATGGCCCTGCGCACGCCGATGCCGGCGCGCCGCAGCGACTACTGGGCGTTCGTCGCCTATGCCCTCGGTAGTACCGGTACTGTCAGCCACTTCTGGATCGAAGAGTTCTCCGGTGTCGCCTGGTCTGGCCTGCTGGTGACCCTGGTGTTCGCTCATGTGGGATGGAAGTTTCTGCGGCCGCTGCGCCAGGCCCCGGTCCCGGCCGAGGTCAAGCTGCATTTCGTCCTCGCCTTCGCCAATCTCGGTCTGGCGGCGCTGGCTGGTACCTTGTTGGGTCTCAACAAGCATCTACCGTTTCTCCCCGGTCGCGCCCTGACCCACGCCTTCGGCCACGCGCACCTCGCCGCCCTCGGCTGGGCGACGATGATGGTCTTCGCCGCCGGCTATCGCCTGCTGCCGATGCTGCTGCCGGCAGCAATGCCCCGAGGCGCCTGGGTGCGATGCAGCGCCGTGCTGCTCCAGGCCGGCACCCTCGGTGTCGCCACCGCCTTCTTCCTTGGCGGTGGTTGGCTAGGGCTCGGCGCGGTGTGCGCCGCCGCCAGCGTCGCCGTCTTTCTGACCTGGCTGGTGTGGATGCGGCGCAACCACCGACCACCACCCAAGGCTCTAGTGCGGCCCGATCTGGGCGTCGCTCAGATCTTGCTCGCCCTGGTCTACCTAGCGCTGGCGAGCGTCTTAGGGCTGGTCCTGGCGTTTTACCCCACGACCACCGAGTGGACCCTGCGGCTGGCGACGGTCTATGGCGTTTGTGGTTTGTTGGGCTTTCTGTCACAGATCATCGTCGGGGTCAGTGCCCGACTGCTGCCGCTCTTCGCGCGTCTGGTAGCTGCGGATTGGAGCGCGACGCCGCCTTCGCCCCACACTCTGTCTGACCGGCGCCTCCAGGCGGCGACCTTCGCTCTGTGGGCTCTCGGTGTGCCGGCGTTGACGATCGGCTTCTACATCGATCGGATCGGGTTGATCGGGATGGCGGGATGGGCCTTGCTTGCCGCCGTCGTCTGCGGCACGGCGAGCCACCTGGTGGTTCTGCGGCGCATCCGGGCGGTACGAGCTCAGTCCGACGCGTAGGCGTCCGCTGGGTAGGCGTGCAGCTCCGGCGCCAGCCAGCGCCCCCAGGTCTCGTCGTAGGGGTGCACCTCTAACACCTCCACCTCGTCGCGCACGACCTCGTAGCCCTCGTTGGCCCATTCGAAGATCGAGCCTTCGAGGTTCATCACCCGCGTATAGCCCTGGCGTCGCAAGCGCTCGACGAGCGCCGAGGAACGGTAGCCAACCGAGCAATAGGCGACGATCGGCGTCTCCATATCGATGCCTTCCGGCAGCTTGGGTTTTCGGACATCGGGGTCGATGCGAATCGCACCGGGTAGATGACTGACCCGAAACTCGGCGTCCTCGCGCACGTCGAGCAGCAGGGGTGGCGGCTCGTCGGAGTCCAGCCAGCTGCTCAAACGCTCGACCGAGACCTGCTCGACCTCGGGGAACTCGCTCCGCACCCACTGCTTGACCGCCGACCAACCGTCGCTCGAGGACCGCTGTTCGGTGCCCGGGTGGATGAGCCAGAACAACGACAAGGCGGCCAGGAAGGCCACCGTCAGGCGTGCTTTCGACATGCCAACGACCTTACCCTACCCTCCGCTATACTGCCGAAATGGCTCACTCGACTTTCGATTTTGACCTCGATGAAGAGACCTTTCGCCAGCTCGGTCACCGCATGATCGATCTGATGGCTGAGGCGCTCGCCGCCGAGCACCAAGATCCGGTGCTGCGCAAGGCCTCTGGTCGCGCTGTCCGCCAAGCGATCGACGGAGACCTGCCACGCCTCGGCCGAGATCCGGACGAGGTCTTCGCCGCCTGCCGCGAGGCGATCTTCCCCTATTGCCGGCGCAATGGACACCCGCGATTCTTCGGCTATGTCTCGTCGTCCGCCGATCCCATCGGCGTCCTCGCGGACGGTCTGATCTCGGCCCTCAACCAGAACGTCACCGCCTGGCGCTCCGGCCCCGCGGCGACCACGATCGAGCGCCAAGTGGTGCGCTGGCTCGACGAGATGGTCGGCTTCGCGGGTGAGGGGCACGGGCTGTTGACCAGCGGCGGCTCGGCAGCCAACTTCCAGGGCCTGGCGACGGCGGTGCGCCGCGCCGAAGAGCGCGCCGAACTGGCCAGCGGATCGCGCAACCGCCTCACGCTCTACGTGTCGAGCGAAGGCCACCTGTCGATGGCCAAAGCCGGTCGCCTCCTCGGTCTGGCTGAGGACCATATCCGCAAAGTCGCTATCGACACCGAGCGTCGCCTGCGGATCGACGACCTGGAGCGCCAGCTGGCAGCGGACCTCGCCGACGGCCTGGTACCGGCAGCGATCTGCCTCTCCGCCGGGACCGCCAACACCGGTGCCATCGACCCGCTCGACGAAGCCGCCGACGTCGCCGAGCGCCACGACGTGTGGCTCCACATCGACGGCGCTTACGGCGCACCGGCGGCCATGGTACCGGCGTATCGCTGGCTGCGCCGCGCCTTCGGCCGGGCGGATTCTCTCTCTCTCGATCCCCACAAATGGCTCTACGTCCCCCTCGATTCCGGCTGCGTGCTCTACCGGGACGAGGCCGATTCGCACCGCGCCTTCAGTCTCGACAGCGAGTACATCGCCGTGCAGCAGACCGACCCTGCCGAAACCTTCGCCTTCTTCCACCACAGCCCCGATCTGTCGCGCCGCTTCCGCGCGCTCAAGCTGTGGATGATTCTCAAGGTCCGCGGCGTCGACGCGATGGCTGCCAGGATCGGCCGCGACATCGCCCTCCGTCAGCGGCTCGACGAACACGTCCGCCATCACCCCAACCTCGAGCACCTCGGTTCCGAGCTGTCGATCAGCTGCTTCCGCTACGTGCCCGATCAGGACGTCGACCCGGAAGCCCTGAACACACTCAACCGCCACATCCTCGAGACGCTGTTGGATGAGGGGCAAATCTACATGTCCCCCACCACTCTCGACGGGCGCTATTCTCTCCGCATCTGCATCGTCAACTTCCGCACGACGGAAGCCGACATCGATTTTCTCCTCGACGAGGTGGTGCGGCTGGGAAGTCGATAACATCGGCTCATGAACGACGCAACGACACGGGACTCTGGCGTGCGCCGGGTCCTCTTCGTCTGTCTGGGCAATATCTGCCGCTCGCCGACCGCCGAGGGCATCCTTAACCACGTGGCGGCCGATCGCGGCCTCGAAAGTTTGGTCCAAGCGGACTCCGCCGGCACGATCAGCTATCACAACGGCTCGCCGGCTGATCCTCGCATGCGCGCCGCGGCAGCTAGCCGCGGCTATGAGCTGACCAGCATCTCGCGCCTCTTCCTTGAGGAGGACTTCGAGCGCTTCGATCTGATCGTCGCGATGGACCGCAGTAACCTGAGTGACATCCGGTCCCTCGCCGACGGGCCTTGTGAGCACGTCAAGCTGTTCAGTGACTTCCTCCCCGCAGACTTTCCGACCGACGTGCCCGATCCCTACCTCGGCGAGGCCGGCTTCGATCGCGCCCTCGACATCATCGAAGAGGGCTGCCCGGCGATTCTCGATCACCTCTTGCCTGAAGACTGAAGGGTGGATTCGGCGCTGCGCCAGGCGGTCGAGGCGCTCATCGCCCACGTGACCGGCGAGCCAACCGAGATCAGCGCGACCCGTGCCGCTAGCGGCGGCTGTATCCACCAGGCCAACGTCGTCCGGACGGGTGACGGCCGGTGCTTCTTCGTCAAATCGAATCCGGCCGCTCCGCCGG
>JBCCGX010000970.1:0-4119 GCA_039029035.1 Acidobacteriota bacterium
ACGGGCGAGGTGATGACGATGACCGTCGGCGTCGAGTCCAGATGGACCACGACGGAATCGGTCGCCTCCTGGCCGAGACTGTTGAGCGCCGTCAGCTCGAGCAGATTATCGCCCTCGACCAGAGGCACACCGACGACCGTGAAGGTGCGGTCCACCACTTCGCCAGCAATACCATTCACTTCGATCGCCGGAGGCGAGCCGGAAAAAGTACCCGAGACATCGATCGTCGGCATCGACGTTGCCGAGCCTTGGGTTGGAGACAAGATCTCGACGTCCAACGGCGGCCGGATGAACGACCATGCCAAGGCGTTGCCGGACTCGAAGCCGTCAGAAAAGGTCTCTTGTGGATGCGCTGCCGAAACGGCTCCCAAGAGTCCCAAACACCAAAAAGCGAGCACCACCAAGGGCACAGGCCAGCGCATCTTTCGTGCACTCCGCTCGTCGATCGATAGCTCAGCGATCATTGCGAATTCCTCCTTAACTCAGGTCAATCAATCCAGGCACGCCTAGGGACGTGCGCGAACAGCGAACGCCGGATCGTCGGGCGCTGCTGCCGCGGCCCACCACTGCTATCAGAGGCCGGTCTTGCCCTTTCTAGAAACGGCTGGCGCCAGAATGGTCAGAAGAAGCCCCAACTTTCTTTGGCCAGCTGCTATCCAGCCCCGGAGGCCACATCCTCGTCCGAGGCGTTAACAATCGGAAAGGTTGTGCATCTATGCCCATCGAGACCCGAATCGTTCGGGATCCACGAGGCCAGGTAGATCAACCACTCTGGGAAAAGGAATCCAACCATGAAGAAAAGAAACGCCACCAAAACCCTGAAGCTCCATCGGGAAACGCTCTCGACCCTCGACCCGGAGAAAATGCAGCTCGCCGAGGGGGGTGTCACCTTCCAGTGCACCACAGAGACCGTCACCCTGGACCTGCGCTGTTACGCAACGAGCATCGCACCGCACTGCGAGCTCACCTGCGTCGAGTGCTAGCTGGGATTCCGCCCCCGCGGTCATAGGCTGCACCGTGGGGCCGCGCCGCCCGGCCCTCGCGGGCGGCGTGACGTGGGCCCGATCTCATTCCGCCAACTGACTCCTCTGGGCGGAGGGATAACCAGGAATGGACATGGGCATGGTTCCTTCCGCACTCTTGACCACGCCAGGGGTCGACGAGGACAGCCACGCTCTGGGCGCCCCCGCTTCAACCCGTCGCAGCGGTCCACGGACTAGAAGTCCGAGGCTATTTGCGTCCGTCCCTGCGGGACGAAGAGGTCGCCGTGTCTCCCGCAGCTCAATCGTCCGCGTGATGGTTGGGCTGCATGGCGTCCATGAAGTAGCCGTAGTCGGTCTCGGCCTGGGTAGCGTACTCGAAAGCCACATCGCGTACGCGGGCGCGAAACTCGGGCCGCCGCTTGCTGGTCAGGCGGGTGACCTCCTTGGCGATCTTACCGCCCGTCTTCAAGCCAGCGGCGGCGCAGATGTGATCGGTAGCCAGGACTCGAGCCCAAATGGAAGCCCACTCGATGAACGTCCTCTCGCGCGTCAGGTTCTCAGTTTCGAACGTCTCCTTGAAGGGTGAGCGCTCGCGCACCGAGTAGTAGCCGTCGTGGAGGCGCATCCATCCGAGCAGTTTGTCGGGCCCCTTGGCCAGGGCCTTGTAGGCCACGGCGTGGCGATGGGCGTCGTGCTCGTAGTCACGCACGTAGTCGACCTGCTCTTCGGCGCTCAGGTGACGCAGGGCGCTGGGCCGCGATTGGCGCTTGACGTCGAGGATGCGATCGTCTTTCCAAGAATCGCCGTCGCCACGGATGAGCAGGTAGTAGCGTGGCGTACCGAGGGAGCCGGTTCCGGCGGAAAGACGGCGGGCGATGTCCTGAATGGCGAAGAAGCGACCCTTGCGGCGTTTCTCGAGCGACTCGCGGTAGGCCGGCATGGCCTCCCGGATGTCGGCGTCTTCCCATTCGGAGGCCTGGTCCAGCTTCTCGAGCCCGAGGTCGAATCGCCGCTCGCCGTCGACCTTTCGGGTCCACTTCTTCAGCATCTTCTTGCGACTCTCGCCCTCGTGCACCTCCTGTAGAAAGTCGAGCAGGGCGCCGGAGCTGTTGTCGAGTGTCAGGATCGTCTCGGGCGCCTCGCTCTTGTCAGTGAAGGCTGCCGCGGTATCGAGGTAGGCATCGCAGAAGGCATCAATGACGCGAGCCTTTGCCTTGCCCGAGAAGCCGCCATTGCGCCGCGCGACGAGCACCAGGCTCACGGCGAAACGCCACAGGTCGTATTGGTAGTCGCCGATGAGAGACTCGTCGAAATCGTTCAGGCCGTAGATCAGCCGCCCCTTGTGGTCGGCGTAGGCACCCATGTTCTCGGCATGGGCATCGCCCTGGAGCCAGGTCCGGGTCTTCGAGCTGCCGAAACGGTTCAAGCGCCAGTCGTTGGCGAAATCTGCCCAGAAAAGATGAGCCGTCCCGCGATAAAAAACGAAAGCGGAGATCGCCATCCGGTTGTACTTATTGTGCAGATCGTCGGACCTCAGATGAGCGTTCCATTCATTCAGCGCATTGACGACGCGCGACGCGCGGTCGTGGCGTAGCAACCCTCCGGCATACTTCATTTTGGATTCTCCTTCATCGCGGATTCCCCTTGATCGAAGAAATCGCCCCCTGTTCCAACTCTCCCGGCCCCCTGTTCCATCCTTGTCGCCCTCTGCTCCTCTCTCGATCCTATCGCTCACGCCAGCAATAATGCCGGCCGCAGTCCGTACGTCTGGTCTCATGGATAGAGAGCCCCCAAGCTCCACCCCTTACAGCGCAGTCCTTGGATCCAAGACCCCACCGCAGTGGCCTTCTGCGCAGGTGAGGCCTTGACCCACGTCTCTCCGGCGCTATCCAGTTGCACCCGGCCACGACTTACGCCGCCCCAGCCCTCAAAGACATTTGCCGGAGCCGAGAGACCCGCCGCGGCCTGTTAGCATCCCCGGACTGCCCCGAGATCGAAAGGAGCCCCGGATGTCGCAACCTCAGCCCGCCCCTTTGGACGCCCGTATCGCCGTTACGCTGTCGACGATCGTCTACAAGCGGCCGACCGCCCGGCGGAAGGAGCGGCGAGCGGCGATGCAGCAGGCTCTGGCCGATCCGGAGCTGCCGACCGAGAACCGGTGGCGCCTCGTCTGGGGGCCGGTCACGGTGATGGAGAATACGAGCTTCATCGCCGAGGGGCCGGTGCTGGGCTCGGGGCCACAGCGCCAGTACGCCTATGCCATCCGCGGCACGGTGATCGAGCCGTGGAATCTGATCGAAGACGGTCTCGACGGCCTCGGTTTGCACGACGCGCCATGGAACAGCTCGCCCGGAGTCCAGATCTCCGACGGGATGACGATCGGCTGGAAGAATCTGACCAAGGCCAAAGACGATGGCACGACGGCGCTTCAGTTTCTGCGCGGCGTCGCTCCCGGCTCGCAGCTCATCGTCACCGGACACAGCCTCGGCGCCATGCTGGCCTCGATGATGGCGCTCTACCTGCACGACGAGTTGAGCCCCGGGGTCGGCGTCGTGCCCTACACCTTCGCTGCACCGACCGCTGGGAACCAGGCCTTTGCCGACGCCTACGCCGAGGCCTTCGGTGGCGCCGGGCGCTACTTCAACTGTCTCGACATCATCCCCAAGGCTTATGCCTACGATGACCTCGAGCAGGTCAGGCACCTCTATCCCTGCGCCGGCGGCCCTCAATGCCAAAACCACTACGCCTGCCGGCACCTGGTCGACCTGGCGCAGAAGATCGCCGGCCACCGTTATGTCCACCCGGGAGGCGGCACGCTCCTGCAAGCCAAGGCCTACGCCGAGGCCTCCGATTCACTGAGGCATTTTGCCGCCGAAGCGCTGGCCCAACACCATGTGACGCACTACATGTGGCTTCTGGGCATCCCGCTGCCAGTGATCCACCGTCTCGATCCGTCCTGGTCGCCACCCGAGGTGCCGTGTCCATGCCCTGAGTCGTCGTAAGAGGCCACTCGTACCGTATCGACTTCACTTCCTTCAGGAGGGCTCGATGCATCACCGAGCTTCCTTTGCCATTGCCTTCCTCTTCGTGCTCGCTCCGCCGCTCGATGGCGAGCAGATCACCCTTAGAGGCCGGG
>JBCCGX010000971.1:0-4118 GCA_039029035.1 Acidobacteriota bacterium
CGAGCACTTTCTGCGCCTGGCAAACGGTGCCGCAACGCACCAGAACATCCCGGCGAGCGACGGCGAGACCTTCACCGTCAATGTCTGGGCCCGCGGCCCCCTGGTCGCGGAAATCCATCGTGATGTGGAGCTCGTCGCCGGCCATGGCACCGCGGGCCCAGACATTGACGGTGAAGGTCTCGCCGTCGCTCGCCGGGATGTTCTGGTGCGTTGCGGCACCGTTTGCCAGGCGCAGAAAGTGCTCGCCGTCATACGCCGTGGCTGGATCGTGCACCCGGCTGACGCCGGCGTCGTCGAAGTAGCGCCAACCCCAGCCGCCGAAAGGCGCCACCTCCTCGAAGCTGCCGTTGGCGACGTTACCGTTCACCCCGTAGCCACTCATCACGTCGGCCGGCGCCGCGCTCCAGCCGAGGACCGTCTCGAGGTGCTCGACGAGATTCGCCGCCATGCCGCCGTGGTCGTACTCACAACCATGGAACTGTTCGAAGATCCACGGGAAGATGCGCGCCGAAGTGTTCGGGTCGCCGTGTTCGTCGATCACCTCGTGGATGAAGTTGGCCGGCTCGTCGAAGTCCCAGCCCCAAGCATTGAACAGCACGATATGAGGCTCGGGATGGGCTGTGCGCAGGGTATCCAGGAGGTCGAAGTAGCGCTGCTTGATCACGTTCGGTGAGCCCGAATCGTTGGCTCCGATGTTGGCCACCACCAGATCCGCCGGGAAGCGCGAGAAGTCCCACAGCGGGGTGGGCGTGTTCCAGTCCGTCCGGTCGTAGGTGTTGAGCAGGGCGGTGATCGTGGCGCCGCTCCGAGAGTGGTTGACGTATTCGGCGTCCATCTGCCGGGCGACGATGCCGGCGAAGGTGTAATGACTGCCGGTCAACTGGGCGCCGCTCTGGTTGCGCTCGCTCTCGAGCGAAAAGCCGGCCAGGTTGGAGTCGCCATAGAACTCGATCTTTCGTGGCGGTCGCGGCGGCGGGATGCGTAAGGACTTACCGTCGTCGAGTTGTAGGGCGGTGAGCGTCATCCGGCCCTGATCCGTTTCCTTGATCAGCTCGAGCTTGTGCACCGTGTCGGTCAGGCCGGAGGCCAATTCCATGCTGACGCCGGGTTGCAGCTGCAGCTTGGTGGAGCCCGCCGCATCGTCGTCGAGGATGACGCGGAGGTACTCCGATGTGCCACCGCTGTGGGTAGCAGAGATACTGGTACCCTCGAAGCGCACGCTGAGCGACGAGCCCTTGGCTTGAGCCCACGGGGCGGAGGGAGCGGAGAAGTCCCAGCGCCCGGTGTAGAGGATGTTGGGATCAGCCGGGTCGATGAGGGTGCCGGCGTGGGCTGCGCCGGCCTGGACCGTGCCCGTGACCAGCAGCCCGGCGGCCAGCCCTCTCCAAACGATTTTCCCACGGAGCATCGGTGTCCGCCTTTCTTCGATCGGTACACGAAGGTCGAGTCGGAGAAATCCTATGCGATCCCCAGGATAAGCTCGAACGGGCAATGCGGTTCGGATTGGCCTTTTCGCGGGGACTGCGCGTCGATCGGTCAAGCCGCCTTATACTGTGGAGGCGCATGGGGGCTTTGAAAGAGTGGCGATCGGCGAAGGGGTGCCGGGTTGGGTGGCTCTTTGCGCTTGCCTGGGCTGCGGTTTCGGCCCAGGCCCAGGAATCCGGCGATCTCGCCGGCACCTGGCAAGTGCGCCATGGCGACGCGGGTTGGGCCAGTCCACTGGCCGAGGAGAGGGCCGGCGCCTGGGCGCGCCTATGGCGCGATGACGGTTGGCGGACCGTCACCCTGCCGGGAACCTGGGAGGCGCACGAGCTGACCGGCGTCGAGAGCGACGTTTGGTATCGGCGCGCGGTCGAGCTCGACCCAGCGACCACCGCCCTCGCCCAACGCGGCGACCTGGGGCTGATCGTCGGGCCGGTGCGCTTCGGCGGTTACGAGGTCTATGCCGGTGGGCAGCGCCTCGGTCGCTCCGGTGGCTGGTCGCTCGCACTGCCGGTACCGCGTGAAGAGGTCTTTCGAGTCCCGGAGGCTGCCCTGTCGGACGAGGGGCAGCTGCGCCTGGTTCTGCGCCTCCAGCGGGTGGGCTGGGCCTCCGATCGAGCCCAGGCCGGCTCGGTGGTGGGCGGTGTGCTCGCCCTGGGTGCCTACGACGTTCTCAGCGACCGGCGCGAGCTGGCCTGGCAGCGCGACTTGCTGGGCGATGTCGGCCAGCTACTGCTCGTCATGCTCTTTGGCACCGTGGGGCTCTACAACCTGCTGCTCTACGTCAAGCGGCGACAGCAGAGCGAGTACTTGTGGTTTGGCCTACTCGCCCTGTGCTTCGCGTTCAACACGCTGCTCGCCACCTATTGGGTCTATGAGCTCACCGCGCGTTTCGATGGGGTCGTCCGCTGGGGCACCTGCAGCGGCCATGCCGCCGCCGCCGCCGCGATCCAGTTCCTCTGGCCCCTGCTCGGCCAGCCCATCGGCCGATGGCTGCGGGCCTACCAGCTGTCCCACGTCGCTCTGGCCCTGTTCACCGTGCTCTGGCCAGCCACCGACCTGGTCATGGATACCGGCGGCCCGCGCTTCCTGTGGCTGCTGCCCCTGCTCGTCGTCTCGGTCGGCTTGATCGCCCGCCAGGCCTGGCGTGGCAATGTCGAGGCCCGCACCCTGGCTTGGGGCGCCGGCACCTTGGCGGCCGCCGAAACTTACGAGATGTCGGAGGCGGTCTTGGGCCCGGCGATCCCGCCTCTGCCCCTGGCGCCGATCGGCTTCGCGGCCCTCCTGGTGTCGATGGCCTTCGCTCTCTCGATGCGCTTCCGCCGGGTGCACGACACCCTCGATCAGCTGCGCCTCGACCTGGAAGCAAAGGTGGAGGAGCGCACCCTGGACCTACGCCAGGCGCTGGCCGAGGCCGAGTCGGCCAGTCGCTTGAAGAGCGAGTTCGTCGCCAACATGAGCCATGAGATCCGCACACCGATGAACGGTGTCATCGGGCTGACTGATGTCCTGCTGCACACCGAGCTGACCTCGGATCAGCGGGAATATGTGGAAGCGATCCAGCTCAGTGGCGACTCGCTCCTGACCCTGATCAACGATCTGCTCGACTTTTCCAAAATCGAATCCGGCAAGCTGGAGATCGACCGCGAGCCCTTCGATCTCGCCGCGACGATCGAAGAGAGCTTGACCATCATCCGGCCCCTGGCGGAGCGCAAAGACCTGGAGCTCGGTGCCTCGATCGAGGGCGTCGACTCGACGGAAGCCTTTGTCGGCGATGCCCACCGGACCCGGCAGGTGCTGGTCAACCTGCTGTCGAACGCGGTCAAATTCACCGACCAGGGGCGAATCGAGGTCCGCCTCGAGCTGCGCCGTCTCCAGGGCGACTTGCGGCAAGCCCGCTTTGCGGTGTCGGACACCGGTATCGGCATTCCCGCAGAGGCGCAGGAGCAGCTGTTCGAAGCCTTCCGCCAAGTCGACAGCTCGATGACTCGAGAGCACAGCGGCACCGGCCTCGGTCTCGCCATCTGTCGCCGCCTGACCCACCTCATGGGGGGCGAGATCTGCTGCGAAAGCACCCCCGGTGAAGGATCGACGTTCCACTTCTCGATCCACGGTGCGGCGGCTCCGGCCGCCTCGAGCGCAGAGCCTACTGGTCGGTGATGTCGACGCCGTCGACCATGAACTTGTTGCCGGCTCGAATCTTGGTGCGGATCGTCATGGCCCTCAGCCCCTACGGTGCTCTGATCGAAGCTGTCGGCACCATCGACGCGGGGTGAGCGATAGCGGGACGGATGAGTCCCAAGATCGGCGATAGCTGCCCCGGAGCGAGGCCGCCGAACGGGGAATTTGCCGACTCGGACCACGGGGCACGAACCTTGCTTTGAGGAGGATGTGAATCTTGCATGATCTCGGCAGGTGCAATGACGATGAGCTTCGACAACAGATTCATGATGGGAGGTCTACGGGCGTCGGTTCGTGGATTGATTCACCGGCGCCCCGGTCTAACCCTCGCGGCGCTGACCATCCTCGCCCTGGGGCTCGGTGCCAACACCACTCTATTCACTGTCCTCGACGCGACGCTGATCCACCCTCTGCCGTACCGGGACAGCGAGCGTTTGGTCTACCTCTTGGAAAAG
>JBCCGX010000972.1:0-4103 GCA_039029035.1 Acidobacteriota bacterium
CTTCATCACGGCGAACCGCGTGACTGGAAACGCCGCCGCCAGCTCACCCGTGGTCCGTGGGCGCTCCCGCAGCAGGTCCAGGATCTGTCGACGCGTGGCATCTGCCATGGCTCGCCAGACGAGATCATCTTGTTTCGTCTCGTTCATGTGACCATACGGTCACATGTTGAGTGTAAGCTGTCAAGCCTCGCCCGAGCCGGGAGCTGGTTGGGATCGCCATGCGGTAGCATGACTGGCTGAAGCCAGCTGCCCCACGACTTAGGTCCAAGAAGTGCTCCGGTGACCAGCAAAACGCTAGCAGCGCTCGAAGGCAGGCCGCTCGACTGGCCGGACGAAGGCTCGTACCTGGTCGGTACTTGCCAGCGTCTATGGGACGTGCCGATCGAAGAGCTCGAAGTCGAAGATCTGCGGATCCTCATCGGCCAAGGTCTGGGTCTTCGGCACCTGATGCCGCGAGCTCTCGAGGTCTTGCAGGCCGATCCTCTGGCACAAGGGGACTTCTACCCCGGAGACCTCCTTTCGGCTGTGCTGCGATCGGCGCCGTCCTTCTGGGCCGGCAATCCTGCTCTGGCTTGCCGAGTCGTGGCGCTGGCCCAGATCGCCTTGGCCCGGATGAACAAGAAGTTCCGCAAAAAGAACGATGACATCCGTCATCAAATCTTCGAAGAGCTTGGCCGATTTAGCGACCACCCCGGTGGACCGAACTGACAAGAGCCGGTCGTGAGACTTCGATTTCTCTGGACCGATTTGAAGCTCCTCGGCGACCGCCAGTAGTGCCTCTGTCGCTCCGGCCCCGACAGAGATCGAGTGTCACTCGCTGGACGAGATCGGCACCGCCTCCGTACAGCAGGGCATGCTCGCAAGATCTGGATTCGAAAGAGCGGCCGCTTGGGGCCGCCGCTGGCTGGAACACCCCACCTTGCCGATCGCTTTGGCCCTATTGGCGATGCTTTTGTGCTCACCGAGCCTCTTTATCGGCCGGATTATCGATGACGACTTTCATCAGCTCGCCCTGACGGGCAACGAACAACTTCCCGAATCGGCCCGTTCACCGGCCGAGCTCTTCGCCTTCATCGGTGAGCGCTGGACGCTACCCCCGGATGGGATCCCCTGGTGGGCCTCCGAAGATCTGCACCTGGCATTCTTTCGGCCGCTGAGTGGCTTCAGTCACTGGCTGGATTACCAGCTGTGGCCCGATGACCCGCGATGGATGCATCTGCAGTCGATCCTCTGGCTGGGGCTTACAGTCTTCGCCGCCGCGACACTCTTCCGTCGCCTGGAGGCGCCGGGGGCCCTTTGGGTGGGAGGCCTCTCGGCGGTTCTCTTCGCGCTGGACGAGGCGCATGCCCTGCCGACCGCATGGCTGGCCAATCGCAACGCCTTGTTGTCGATGTTCTTCGGTCTCCTAGCGCTTCTTGCCTACCACCGCGGGCGCAGCGAGAGCTGGCGCCCGGGCGCCTTCTTTGCCCCCGTGTGCTTGTTGCTGGCGGTGCTCTCGGGCGAAGCCGCGGTGGCCTGTGGCGCCTATCTGCTCAGCTACGCGCTGTTCCTCGACCGGGGAGCCCTGCGAGACCGCCTCACCGCCCTGGTGCCCTGCGCTGGCACCGGCGTGATCTGGTATGCGGCCTACAAAGCCATGGGCTATGGCACTGGCGGCTCGGCGACCTACATCGATCCGGGGTCTGAGCCTTTGCGCTTCCTGAGCGCCGTCGTCGAGCGCGGGCCGGTTTTGCTGTGGGCTCAATTCGGTTTCCCTCCGGCCGATCTCTACAACTTTCTCTCGCAGGCGCAGGCCCATCGAGCGTGGCTCGCCATGGTCGCCGGGCTGGCTCTCTTGGGCCTGCTCTTGGTCCCGCTTCTACGGCGTGATCGGTTGGCGCGTTTCTGGACTCTTGGCCTGTTCCTCTCAGTCCTGCCTATTTGCTCGATCATCCCGTCGTCGCGCTTACTGTTCTACGTCAGCCTCGGAGGCGCTGGGCTCTTGGCGCGAGGGCTCGTCGCCGCCTGGCGACATGGGGAACGTACTACGATGTGGCACTGGGCGACCCGAGGCCTCACTGTACCGTTGGTGCTGGTCCATCTGATCCTGGCGCCGATGGGAGTGTGGACGACGGCTGCCAACTGGGTCGCGATGTCCAGATTCTTCAGCAAGCCGGCCGCCAGCCTGCCGAACGATCCGGCGGTGGCAATGCAGCAGGTGGTGATCGTCAACGCGCCGAGCGCCTTCATCACGGCCTATGCGCCGGTCTATCAGGCGGTACGTGGCCACACGATTCCCCGTTTCACGACGACTCTGGCCACCAGCCTCTATGCGATCGAAGTCCATCGGCCAGGGCCTCGAACCTTGCGTGTGCGACCGCTGGGAGGGTTCATAGCGCCTCGCGGTAGCGCTCCGGTGGAGCAACAGGCCCAGCCTTTCAGGTTCGGCTACATTTTCCAGGCAATGGACACCATGTACCGCGCGCCCGAGGGATTTCGAGTCGGCCAGCGAATCGAGCAGCCGGGCATGGTTCTCGAGGTCACCGCCCTGACCGAAGGCGACCGTCCTCTGGAAGTGACGTTTCACTTCGATCGGCCACTGGAAGCCCCTTCGTGGCGCTGGCTGCAGTGGGAAAACAACGAATTCGCTGCCTGGCAGCCACCTGCGGTCGGTGAAACCGTCACCCTACCTGCGATCGATTGGTAGGTGGAGATACGTCCGGTCGACCGGGATTGGGCCGGTGTACTCTTTGGCTCCCGAGTGAGCCAGAGCGGCGATGCCGATTTGGCAGTTGCGGCACCGACATGGCCCAAAGCGGCGACTTGCTACGGTGTGATGCTCTGTCCAAGGTCCCTGAGGCTGTTGAGGTGTGGTCGCAAGAGCAAATTCGGCATGGTATTTGCTTGATCCTTGATCGGTAACCGGTTTGAAAGTCGGTGGATCACGATCGGAGGCACAAAGCGATTTTCGAATAAGTCGAAATCATTCAGCTTTCATGCCGCGGCGGTGTAGGATATCCCTGACTATCGACTGCTGCCGTGCTTCTCTGGAACTCGTCTCGGCGAGTACCAGGGATATGCCGAGGAGGTACACCATGAAAAAAACAGTCGTTTCGTTCCTCTGCCTGATCGCCCTGTTTCTTGTCATCTGGCATGCAACAGCCCAGGATCAGCCGGGTTATGTCGTGATTGCCCATGAGGACAACCCGGCGACGAGCGTGGAGAAGGCTCAGCTATCGAAGATGCTCATGAAGAAAGTCTCGCGCTGGGATGACGGCACACGGGTGGAGCCGGTCGATCAAGGGCCGCGCCAGGCCGTCCGCGCCGTCTTCTCCAAAGAGGTCCACGGTCGTTCGGTCTCGGCCATCAAGAGCCGATGGCAAAGCCAGATCTTCTCTGGCAAAGGTGTGCCGCCCCTAGAAGTGGCGAGTGACCGCGAAGTGATCGATTTCGTCAAAACCCACCGCGGCGGCGTCGGCTACATCTCCAGGAGCACGTCGGCAGATGGGGTCAAAGAGCTGACCGTCGTCGAGTGATCGAATCAGAATAGGTCGCCGTCGCCCATCGTGTAGTACAACCTCGCCAGGTCTGCGAAGGCTTCAGGCTCGGTATCGGGGAGGGCAACCATCCCCAGTCCTTCGGGCTCCGGCCGATCGACGAACCCGAGTCTCAGCAGCTCTTCGTGCCACCACACCGGCTGCTCCGGAAACCAGCCGGCGATTTGTTCGGCGCCTTCGAGCTCAGGCTGAACCAAGGCACTGGCTAGTACAGCCTGGGCCGCTCGGGCGTGTCGTGGATCGAAGAGAGCGTCGCCCCACACCAACCGGTCCTGGCGGCGACTGAAGACACTCCAGCCGACCAAGCGCCGCCAGCGATAGGCCGCAAGCAGCACGAAACGCTGATCGAGGTCTTGGTCATCGGGACACTGCTTATCGGGACACTGTAGGTAGCGCCAATCGACGTACTCGGCATCACGCCGTACGAGGAAGCCGTAGCTCGGCGCGACTCGGCGGAAAAAGCGGTCCCACGATGGACCTACGGATTCGACCCGGCGTATCCGATAACCGCCCCCGAGCCGAAGATCTCCTGCGTCTTTCGTGGAGTTGCGCACCCGATAGCGGACC
>JBCCGX010000973.1:0-4101 GCA_039029035.1 Acidobacteriota bacterium
TATGCGCCAGGCCCTCGAGACCGGCCAGGGTTACGGCGGCACGGTGGAGTTCTTTCCCGAGGAAGGCAAGTACCACATGGACGGGCACCGCGCCTGCCAGGTGCGGCTCGAGCCCGAAGAGACGCGCCAAAACGAAGGCCACTGCCCAACCTGCGGCAAGCCGGTGACGGTCGGCGTCATGCACCGGGTCGAGACCCTGGCCGATCGGACCGTCCCTGAGCCTCCGGCAAGCGCAGCGCCATTCCGCAGCCTGGTACCGCTGCCCGAGATCCTCGCCGAACTCACCGGCGTCGGCCCGAAGTCGAAGCGGGTCGCCGCCCAGATCGACTCGCTCACGTCCCGCCTAGGCCCGGAGCTGGAGATCCTAGAGCACCTACCCCTAGAGAGCTTCCGCCGCGACGGCGACCCCCTGCTCGGCGAAGCAATCGAGCGCCTGCGCCAGGGCCAAGTCCACCGCGAAGGCGGCTACGACGGCGAGTACGGCACCATCCGCCTGTTCGAGCCCGGCGAGCTCGAATCCCGCACGATGCTACCGAATCTCTTCGACCAGCCCCTCGCGCCAACCGCCGAAAAGCGCCCGAACGAGGTGCCTGGCACCCCGAAAGAAGGTACTCCTGAAGAAGTGCCTGGCACCCCCAGCGAAGTGCCTGGCACCCCCAGCGAAGCCCCCATCGAAGGGCCTGGCACCCCCAACATCTTGTCCACAGTCCTACAGACAGGCGAGATGCCTGCCCTCCCATCCATCTTGCCCGAGACAACCGCTTCGCCCTCGATTCTCGATCGGCTCGACGCCGATCAAAGGGTCGCGGCAGAGATCCTCGAAGGTCCGCTGCTGATCATCGCCGGCCCCGGTACCGGCAAGACCCGCACCCTGACCCACCGCATCGCCCACCTGATCACCTCCGATGTGGCGGCGCCCGAAGAGTGTCTGGCGATTACCTTCACTCGCCGGGCGGCGGAAGAGCTGCGCGAACGCCTCACCGAGCTCTTGGGGGCAGAAGCCGACAGTATCCCGGTCCACACGTTTCACGGCCTGGGGTTGACGATGCTGCGCGCCGAGGGCGGCGAGATCGGTCTGCACCGTGGCTTCCGCATCGCCGAAGAGAACGAGCGCATCGATCTGGCCTGCGACCTGTTCGACCTCTCCACTGCCAAAGCCTCGCGACTGCTGGCCGAGTTCGCGCGGATTCGGCGCCAGCGGGCAGCCAGCGAGGTAGTGCCGCGCACAGCTCCTGAGAACGGCGCCGACACAGCGCTCGACCAAGAGTCGGCGCTCGACGAAGAGTCGGCGCAAGACGGCATCGAAGACCCGGTCCCCATTCCGGAGCGGCTCGCCGTGTACGAAGCGGCGCTGTGGGAACGCGACCTGGTGGACTTCGACGACCTGCTGGTGCTGCCGATTCGCCTGCTCAGCAAGCGACCGGACCTGCGGGCCATCTACCGCGAGCGCTTCCCGTGGATCTCGATCGACGAGTATCAGGATATCGACCCGCTGCAGTATCGCCTGGTCCGGCTGCTGGCGCCGAAGCACGCCAACCTTTGTGCCATCGGCGATCCGGATCAATCGATCTACCGTTTTCGCGGCGCTGAGGTGGGCTTTTTTCTACGCTTTCAGGAAGACTTCGCCCTCGCTCAGCAAGTCCACTTGGGACGCAACTATCGTTCGAGCCGCACCATCGTCGATGCGGCTCTGTCGGCGATCGGCCCGTCGAGCCTGGTCACCCAGCGTCAGCTGCGGGCGGTGGACGAGGCCAAGAGCGAACCGGTCGTGGTCTCTGAAGCGGCGAGTGAAGCGGCCGAGTCCGAGCGTGTCGTCCACACCATCGAACAGCTGCTCGGCGGGACGTCGTACTTCTCGGTCGACAGCGGCCGGGTGCAAGGCGGCTTGGGATCGGATCTTTCCTTTAATGACTTCGCCTTGCTCTACCGCACCGACGCTCAAGCCGGCTCACTCATCGAAGCCCTGGAGCGTTCGGGCATCCCCTATCAGAAGCGCTCCCACACGCGGCTGGCGGATCGCCCGGAGGTCCGGGTCCTTCTTGCGTCCTTACGCCGTGGGGAGCTCGCTCAGGCCAACTCGCCAGCGCGCCGCTCGCCGACGAGTGTTCTCGACCGGCTAGCTGACGAAGCGGTGCAGTTGGCGACCCTCACCGAGGCCGCCAATGCGTCGGCCAAGAGCTCATCCGGCACCCTCGGCGCCGGCGCCTTTCGCCGCGCGGTCGATCTGGTCGCACCGCTGGCCAAACGCCATGGAGACGACCTACAAGGCTTCCTTGCCGAGATCTCTCTAGGCGCCGAGATCGACACCTGGGATCCCCGGGCTGAGCGTGTGTCACTGCTCACTCTGCACGCCGCCAAAGGGCTCGAGTTTCCGGTGGTCTTCATCGTCGGCTGCGAGGAAGGCCTGCTGCCGCTGCGCTTCTCCGCCGAGACGACGGACGAAGAGGTCGAAGAGGAGCGCCGACTCTTCTTTGTCGGCATGACCCGGGCCCGCCAGCGCCTCTATCTGTCGTGGGCCAAGCGCCGCTCCTGGCGCGGTGAGGTGCGGGATCGCAAGCCGTCAGGTTTTCTCGACGATATCGACGAGGCGCTACTCGAACGTCGCAAGGGCGATGAGGATTGGCGGAAGAAGAAGCCGGAAGGGCCGAAGCAGCTGCGATTGCTGTGAGGCGCCAGCCGCCCTCAGTCCTTCTGCCCGCGGATCTTCGGCTCTTTCGGCATGCGCGGCGGACGAGGCTCAGGCGGTGAGACCATGAGCTCAGTCTGCGCTTCGCCACCTGCGGTGCGGACCACCAGACTATAGGACCCGGGTGTGACGTAGAGCGGTCGATCGAGGCGGACCGCCTCGGCCCACGGCGTCTTGGCACGACGGCCCTTGGTCGAGGCCTCGGCGTCGGCCTTCTCTTCTGTCTTGGCCTTCCCCCGCTTCTTCTTGCCGCGAGGGGCTTCGTCGCCTTCGGTCTCTTCGGCGAGCGCTGCCGTTTCGGCCTCCTGGGCGAGGCTCTCGTCGAGCAGCAGGTCCCAGGTGAAAGTGTTGATGCCGCGTTTGGCTGCGAGCTCCAAACGACGCAGATCTCGTCCCTCGCTGTCGCGCACGAACAGCTCGGCCTGGCCGTCGGCGGCGCTCCAGAACGGGATCTCGAGCGTCGGCTCCGAGGTTGGATCGCGGAACCATGGCGAGCGACGGCTGCGCCAGGAGCGATCATAGGCGACGTCTTCTACCGAGAAGAGGTGCACCGGGCTGTCGCGGACCTCGGCGGAAAGCTCCTGAATGGGCAGAACGTCGAGGATGTAGATCGAACGACCATGGGTCCCTGCCACCAGCTCGCGCTCGCGCGGGTGGACGATGAGATCGTGCACCGGCACGTTGGGGAGATTGCCCGGCAAGGCCTGCCAGGTGGCGCCACGATCGAGGGAAACGTAGGCGCCACGGTCAGTACCGACGTAAAGCACCTCCTCGTTCACCGGATCCTCGCGCACCACGTTGATCGCCTCGGCCGGCAGACCGTCAGCGAGAGAGGTCCAGGTCGCGCCGAGATCCTCAGTGACATAGAGGTAGGCGGCGATGTCGTCGTCGCGATAGCCCGAAAGGCTGGCGTAGGCCCGATCGCGCGCGAACCGCGAGGCCTCGACCCGGGTCACCCAGCGGTCCTTCGGCAGACTGCCCGAAACCTCACGCCATTCGCGCCCGCCGTCGTCGGTGACGTGCAGGTAGCCGTCGTCGGTTCCGGCCCACAGCAGGCCGAACTCCAGCGACGACTCCGCCAGGGTGGTCAAGGTGCCGAAGGGGACGTCGCCGCGCATCTCGCTGCGGCTCAGATCCTCGCTGATCGCCTGCCAACTCTCGCCCTGATCGAGCGAGCGGTAGAGCTTGTTGGCGCCGAAATAGAGGATGTCGGCGTTGTGCTCGGACAGTAGGATCGGTGACGACCAGTTGTACCGCAGCGCCGGCTCGCCGAGCGCATCCCGCGGCCGCACGGGGCGACGTGGCCCCTTGCCCATGCGGAAGTAGAAGCCGAACTGCAGACCGAGGTAGGTCGTCCGATCGTCGCGCGGGTCGACCTGCACGTACATGCCATCGCCGCCGCCGATGCGGCGCCA
>JBCCGX010000974.1:0-4095 GCA_039029035.1 Acidobacteriota bacterium
ACGAGCCCGGAAGGTCTCCTCGCTCGCCTCGGGCCGCTTCCAATAACCCTGCGCCACGCTGTCGCCCGCCACCCAGATCTCGCCGACGTCGGATGGGGCGCACCGTCTACGGGTCTCGGGATCGGCGATGACGACCCCTTGCCCCATCCAGGGCCGCCCATTGCTGGCCAGGGTCCGCGTTGCGGTCCCGCCCCAGGCGCGTGCAACGCGATGGGCCGCGAGGGCTTCGGCTTGAAAGGCTCCCAGGCGGGGCACCTGGTCGACCGTTCCACCGGTGACGAAGAGCGTGCCCTCGGCCAGCCCATAGCAGGGGTAGAACGCTTCGCGCCGAAAGCCGCTGGGGGCAAACGCATCGGCGAAGCGCTCGAGGGTCGCCGGCCGGACCGGCTCGGCGCCGTTGAATGCGACGCGCCAGCGGCTCAAGTCCAACGCTGCCCGGTCGGCTTCGGCGATCCGATCCGCACACAGCTCGTAGGCGAAATTGGGCCCGCCACTGACCGTCGCGCGATAGTGGCTGATGGCCTCGAGCCAACGCCGCGGCTGGCGCAGAAAGGCCATCGGTGCCATCAGCACACAGCGAGCGCCGAGATAGAGGGGCTGCAGAACGTTGCCGATCAGCCCCATGTCATGGAAGAGCGGCAGCCAGCCGACGATGACCGCGTCACGGCTGAGCTCGAACGCCCGTCGCATCATCTCCGCCTGGTGCATGAGGTTGCCGTGGCGGACCACCACGCCCTTCGGCGCCGAGGTCGACCCCGAGGTGTACTGCAGAAAGGCCGGCTGCTCGGCACGGGTCGCGGTGGACTGGGGCCCTTCACCGAGGGGCAGGTTGTCAGTCGCCAGCCGCGGCAACGCCGCCAGCTCGGGCGCCCGCGCGCTCAGTGTTTCGAGCCGCGGCAGCATCTCCTCGGTGGTCAGCGCGACCCTCGGCCCGGCGTCGCGGGCGATCGAAACGAATCGCGGCAGGGTTCGCCGCGAGGTCGGCGCATAGGCCGGCACCGCGATCACTCCGGCCCATAGGCAGCCGAGAAAGGCGGCGATGAAGTCGAGCCCGGGCGGGTAGAGCAGGATCGCTCGTTCGCCTGCCAGGCCGCGTTCGGTCAAGGCGGCGGCGACGGTTCCGGCTGCGGCCTCGAGCTCGCTCCAGCTCAGGTGGCGCGGCGCGGAATCGTCGGCGGTGAGAAAGGTATAGGCCCGTTCTCCACCCTGCTCCTCGGCGTGCTGGTGGAGAAGGTCGACCAAGCTTGCAGAGCTGCTCTCGGAGAGGCCGTGCATCAACCCTCTCCCTGGACGCTGAGCTGGTTAACCGAGCACTGGCCTTGGCTCGGCGCACAGCAATCCCATCGGACCCGGGTCCGTAAAGTCAGCTCGGCCCGCAGAAGCATCTCAGTGAACACCTGCTTACCTCTCAGCGTTCCCTAAGCCCGAACATGGACGAGACTTCTCGTCGCTTCCACTCTCCCCAAAACCAGTCTAACAGAATCGTCAAGATAGACCTTCGGTGCCGATTAGGCTAGGCTCTTGATGAGAGGTGGGAGATCCGGTCGCCTATGCAAGACTCGACAACCCCATTCGAACAGCAGGCGGTGCGCCACAGCGTGCAAGCGTGGCGTAAGACGTGCCACAGACGCACCGCAGAGATGCCGCGCGATCATCCGTCGGGAGTCTGATGTGTCGATCCCCGGATTGATCTTTGGGCTACTCGATATCTCGGCGGAGTTCGACGATCCGGTCCTCGCGGCCAAGAGTCGGAGCTTCACTCTAGCTTGGAGCCGGTCACTGTATTTCGGTGCGGTACTCGAAGCCAAGACGGTCGACGAGATCCTCGACCGCGCCCTCGAACGGTCGGCGCGCTACTGCCTGATCCAGGCCCACGGCCAGCTCTTGATGACCCCCGACAAGATCGACCTGTGGGAAGTCCTCGCAAGCTGGCTGCAGCAGCACGAGTTTTTGGCTGCGGGTCGCATCCTGCAGCAAGAGGGCGCCTGGTACGGCCTGGAGCACAGCCCGCTGCTGATCGACCTCGAGCAGTATCAGCGCCTCGGCCGGCCCGCTTTCGGCGAGCCGCTGGACGAGCCGAGGGCGCTGATCCGGCCGCAAGCCGCAGATCAGTCGCCAGACCCGGCAACCGAGCGACGCTGCCTCGATCCGAGTGAGGGCAGCGAAAGCGTAATCCCAGCGCTGCCTGGGTGGCATCTCGTCCAGGCCAGTCTCGAGGCTGGCTTGGCCGTCCGTAGCTTCGAGCCCACGTGGGCGCAAGCCCTGCTCGATTTGCATCCTGCTGGCGCCGACCAGGCAGCAGCCCTGGGGCAATACCTCGGCGAAGGCATCGCCGGCTTCGACACCGAGGCCACCGCGGCGATCTGGGGACCGGGAGAGAGGGCCTTCCTGGCCACCCAGCGCGACCTGACGCGCGATCTCAAGAGCGGCGTTTTCGTCTGGAACATGGAGTCTTACGCCGACGTCGACGAGCCACCGGAAGAGCGCGAAAAGCCGGTTTCGACCCTCTATTGCGTCGCCGCGGGCTTCAAGTCGAACCGCATTCTCGAGACCCACGGCTTCGACGAGAACACCCGGGTGGTCTTTTTCGACTACAGTCCCCTAGGTCTCGAGTTCCGGCGACTCTTGCTCGAAGAATGGGATGGCGAGGATTACCTCGAATTTCTGCGCTTCGCCTTCACCGAGCTCACCTCCCGCGGAGCCTTCTTCTGCCTGTGGGACGATCTCGGCCCGGATGAGATCGATTGGCGAGATCTCGAGCAGCGCTGGCAGCACGAGCTCGAAGCTTGGGGCGGTGCGAATGCCCTGCGCCAGCATTGGGTACGCTTTCGCAAGCTCGAGCACACGTATCTGTGTGCCAATGTCCTCAGCCAGCAGGACGATCTCTTGCAGCTGATCGAAGACGAGCCGTCACCGGTGATCTGGTGGAGCAACGCTTTCTGTTCGGTGTACAGCAATTGGTTCTATACCGGGGCAGAGCGCCAACGCATTTATGAGCAGTTTCTCGCCGGTCTGGCGGCGCGGGCGCCGCGTCTTTTGCTCTATGGCTCGAGCTCAGAGAACGTCAGCGTCAACCACGTCACAGCCCAGCGTTACTACGAGTGGTACCGCGAGCGCGGCGGCGATGAGCTCGAGCCGGCCAAGCTGCACCGCCACGAGATACGGTTCTGACCGACCCGGGAGGTTCTCATGCACGAGGCATCGTTCCTCGCAGGATTGACCTCGATCGTTCTGGTGGCCTTCTGTGCCACCACCAGCGCTAAGGCAGAGAGTCCTGCCCGGCCCGAGATCGAGCTCAACTTTCTCTTGGTCTTTACGCCGTACTTGGAAGAGTCGATCGACTTCTACACCGGGACGATGGGCATCGAGCTGGCCTCACGAGGTGCGGTCGCGACGACGCTCTTCGACGATTGGGAGGGGCCGCAAAGCCCAGCCCTGCGGGGTTTGAATGTCGAGATGTTCCAGGCTGGCCGGGCCGTCTCGAGTGACCGCTCCTGGGGGCGGGGCCAGGCGGTGCGTGCCGTGATCCGAGTACGGGACTTGGACCGGCGGCTGAGCGAGTTGCGCCAACGCGGTGTGCGCTTCACCAGTCCTCTCGTCGAACGGCCGTGGGGACGCCAGATCGAGCTCACCGCCGGAGACGGGATCCGCTGGGCCCTGGCTGACGTCGCGGGCCCCTCGGGAGGGAAGCTGACGCGCTGGTACGCCGCCTGGGCAGAGCTGAAGGTGGCGGACCTGGAGGCCCAGACACGTTTCTACGGTGAAATCCTGGGCCTGCGACGCGATGACGGCGGCGGGGACCGGGTCGTCTTTCGCCGCGAGCCAGGCAAGCCGTTCTTGGTCCTCGAGCCTGGGGGCGAGAGAGTCTCCGCCAAGACTGAGCACGGGCTCAGCAATGCCTACACCGGTCCGGTGGCCCTGAGCTTCGAGGTCTCGGACATCGACCAGGCGGCGGCTTGGGTCGAAGCACGTTCTGTCTCTGTGCTCCGAGCGGTCATCCGCCATCAAGACTGGGACGGTGCCGACATGGTGGTCGCCGATGCGGACGGCAACGCGGTGCAGCTCGTCCAGTATCTGAACCCCTGACGGGCCCCA
>JBCCGX010000975.1:0-4093 GCA_039029035.1 Acidobacteriota bacterium
CAGGTTCCTGGGATACGCATTCTGCTGTTCGAGGACGACGAGTTGCCCATCCGCCGAGAATGGCCGAGCTGGCTCGGCGACCCCTCGTCGCCAGACCGGCGCGAGCTCGGCGAGAGTCTTGCCCAGCAGGGCCATAGTGCGCCCTTCGCTGCGCGATCGAACCTGGTCTCCGAGATTGCGGGCAAGGCCGAGGCGTTGGCGGCCGAGACGCCCATTGCGTCCTTGCCCGCCGATTTCGACGAAACGGTGGATGCGCTGTGCGCGGCCTACGCCTACCGCTGCCTGGCCGATCGATTCGACCTGGAGGGGATCGGAGAGATCTCTTTGGACGAGCTGGGGCAACGGCTCGAGGTCGACTCTCGACACGCCAAGCTCTTCGCTTATCTGCTGCGGATCTTGGCCGAGGATGGCCTGGCCGACTCGACTCAGGACGGGATCCGATTCAACCCCTTGCCCGACCACCTGGCTTCGCCCGAGCGGATGGCCAGGGATCTGGCTGAGCGTTTTCCCGCCTTTCGGGTCGGCTTCGATTGCCTCGCTCACTGCGCCGCCCACTACCCCCAGATTCTGCGCGGCGAGGTCGATCCGATCGCTGTCCTTTATCCCGACGGTAGTGGCCAGATGCTGGCGGACGTGATGGCTGCCCAGGCGAAGTACTCGACCAGTCAGAGGTATCAACGGACGATAGTCGAAGTTCTGCGAGGTCTGGCCGCCGAAACAGGTTCTCGTCCTTTAAGGATCCTGGAGCTGGCGGGCGGCGAAGGCGGTCTGACCTGGGAGTTGGCCGAGGCCTTGCAAGATCTCGAGGTCGAGTATCACTTCAGCGACGCGGGGCGATCCTTCGTCCTCGCGGCTCGTCGTGAAGCCGCTCGCCGTGGGTTCGACGGCATGCGTTTCCATGGCCTCGAGATCGCCGGTGATCTCGCGGCACAGGGTTTCGAGCAGTTTGGTTTCGATGTCGTGGTGGGGGTGGACGCGGTGCATACGACGGCGAGGGTCTCGGCGACCCTGGAGTGGGCGGGAGAGCTGTTGGCTCCGGGCGGAGCGATGCTGCTGGTCGAACCGACGCGGAATCAGCGTTGGGTCTCGCTGATCTGGGGCTTGCTGGATGACTGGTGGCGCTTCAGCGACAGTGAGTTACGGCTGCACTCCCCGATCGTCGAGCCGCGGGCTCTGGAAGAGGTTTTGGGTCAGCTGAGCTTTGCCGAGACCGCGGTCTTGCCCACCGATGCGACGGCTCGATCCGTGGCGGATCACTCGCTCCTGGTGTTGCGGCAGCCGATGGAGCCTCACACGCCGGAGCGGGAAGCCTGGGCCGAGTCGCTGTGGCGCCAACAACGCGAGCAGGTCGGTCGGCGAATCCGCTGCGTCAGCGAGCTCGAAGAGCTCGGCGCCGAAGTGCGCTGGTTGGTCGCCAAGGGCCAAGTCAGCGAGATGGCTGAGGACATAGCCCAGGCTGCCACTGGGCCCCTACGAGGGGTCATCCACGCCCTGCCGGGTGCGACCGAAGAGTCGTCGGCCGAAGCGGCTCGCCGCGACCTGGATCCCCTGGCCTACAGGCTCTCCGTCGAGACGCTGCGAGCTCGCTTGGAGGGATTGGGCAAGGCACTGGGGCAGCAGGCGCCGCCGCATGCTCTGCTGGTTTCTGGGCTAGCGGCGGCCGCCGGTGCCGTCGGGGCCGGCCCGGCTGCGGCGAGCGACCGCTTCGCCGAACGCCTGGCTATGAACTCGAGCGAGGCCGAAGGCGGTCTCAGATGGCGCAGTCTCGTCTGGGGCCTGGCGGATGATCGCAAGACGCCACTGAAGATGAAGGCCGCAGCCCTCGCTCACGCCTTGACGACTTTCGAGCCCCGCCTGGTACTGAGTCGACAGCCCGACTCGGAGATGGCCATTGCGTGGAACCGCCCACGTCGCCGCTCGGCCGGTGATGCGGACCTGTCGCTGGCGCTGACACCGAGTTCAGGCGATGGGCTGGTGGCGCCGCGTGATGCGGACGAGCGAACCGTCGCCGAGATCTGGCGCGAGGTCCTCGGGGTGGAGCGCCTCGACGTGCGCGATCCCTTTTTCGACCTCGGTGGCGATTCTCTCATTGCGACGCAACTGCATTCCCGGTTGCGCGACGCCTTCGGCCTGGATCTGCCGATGGCGAAGTTGTTCGAGGAGCCCACGATCGAAGGCCAGGCTCGGGCCGTCACCGAGGCCCGGAATGAGCAGGAAGGCCGTCAACAGGAGAAGTTGCTGGGCCTCCTGGCCCAGATGTCCGACGAGGAAGCCGAAGCCGAGCTCGCTCGAATGCTCGGTGAGCCAGCCGTCGTCCGTGATCCGCAAGTCGAGATAGAGACCACTTCATGAGTTCATCAGCACCCCCATCCGAAGCGCTTTCGTCGGCCAAGCAGAAGCTCTTCGAGTTGATGCTCGAGCGTGAGCGTGCCAGCCAGCGCGTTGCTTCCGAGCGCATCCCGCGGGTCGACCGCAGCCGGCCCTTGCCGTTGTCTTTCGCCCAGCAACGTTTGTGGTTTCTGGATCGTCTGGAGCCGGGCAGCCACGCCTACAACCTGCCTCTGATCGTTCGTCTGCGGGGTGACCTGGACGTCGCCGTCTTGCAGCGCAGCCTCGACGAGCTCATTCGGCGGCACGAAGTGCTCCGTACCCGCTTCGGCCTGCGCGACGGGCAGCCGGTGCAGATCGTCGATGCCGAGTTGCATTTGCCGCTGCGCCAGATTGACCTGCGGCAGGTGGACGACACACTCGATCCCGAAGACATCGCCGCGGCCGACAACCGGCTGCCCTACGATCTGGCGACCGGGCCTCTTCTGCGGGCGACACTGGTCCGTACCGACGAGACCGACCATCTCTTCATCCTCAATGTGCATCACATCGTCTCGGATGGGTGGTCCCTGGGTGTCTTGGTGCGTGAGATCGGCGGGCTCTACCAGGCCTTTGCTGCCGACCAGCCCGTACCCTTCCAGGAGTTGCCGATCCAATACGGCGACTTCGCGGTTTGGCAGCGAGAGATGCTTGCGGGAGAAGTCTTCGGGCAGCAGCTCGACTACTGGCAAAGGCTACTCGCTTCGGCTCCGGCGGTCCTCGAGCTGCCGGCCGACAATCCGCGACCACCGGTGCAGAGCATCAGCGGTCGAACCCTGACGTTCGCACTTCCGAACTCGGCCAGCACTGGCGTCCGTGCCCTGGCCCATGCCGAAGAAGCGACTCTCTTCACCGCCCTCTTGACCGTGTTCGAGGTCCTGCTGAGCCGTTACAGCGGCCAGAACGACCTCCTGGTGGGCACACCGGTGGCCAATCGCAACCGCGTGCAACTGGAAGGCCTGATCGGTTTCTTCGTCAACACCTTGGTACTGCGCACGGAGATAGCTGACGATCCCAGCTTCCGCGGGCTCCTGCAACAGGTTCGGCGCAGCGTCGTCGGAGCGCTGCAACACCAGGATATTCCGTTCGAGAGGTTGGTCGAAGAGCTGCAGCCACAGCGCGATGTCAGCCGATCGCCCCTGTTCCAGGTGATGTTCGCGCTGCAGAACAAGCCCGATCTGGACCAGGAGTTTGCCGGCGTTCGCTTGACGCCGGTGGAGATCGATCCACAGACGTCGAAGTTCGATCTCACCCTGACCCTCGAAGAAACCGCTGATGGCCTGCTTGGCAAGCTCGAATATCCCCTGGCGCTGTTCGATCCGAGCACCGCCGACCGCATGGCTAAGCACTTCGAAACGTTGTTGCTCGGGGTGGTGGAGGATCCCGATCGGCGCCTGGCGGAGCTGCCCTTGCTGGCCTCTTCCGAGCGCCGGCAGATCGAGCAGTGGAATGCCACCGCTGTGGACTACCCGCGTCGCCAGACGGTGCACGGGCTGTTCGAGGCTAGGGTCGCCGCCCACCCCGAGAGAATCGCCCTCACTTTCGGCCAGCAAGCCTTGACTTACCGCGAGCTCGATCGGCGGGCCGAACGGCTGGCGGGGATGCTCGAAGCGCTGGGCGCAGGGACCGAGAGGCCGATCGGGGTCGAGCTCGAGCGCTCTGCCGCGATGGTGGTCGCGGTGCTCGCTGTGCTCAAGACCGGGGCGGCGTTTCTGCCCCTCGACCC
>JBCCGX010000976.1:0-4082 GCA_039029035.1 Acidobacteriota bacterium
CGCTCCGCGTTGCGCCGGATGAAGCCGAGCTGCTCCAGGCGATTGAGGCTGCCGACCAGGGACGGCGAGTCCAGGGGCAGATCCACCCCGATGGTCTTGCTCGACGCCGCGGTGTGCTCGGCGACGGCGTGGATGATCTTGCGCTCGGTGGCGCTCAGCAGATCGAAGTCGACCGAGAAGAAGAAGCTGACCATGGCGTCGGTGGTCACTTGCTCGAAGGCCTCGTCGAGATCACCGAGGTCGAGGTAGCGTCGGCACACCAGCTGGATCAGGTAGGGATGGTCGCCGCAACGCTGGCGGATACGCTCGACGGCCTCGTCGTCGAAACCCGGCCGGGCTTCAGCGGGAAGCTGCTCTTGGCGTACCAGCTGACGGGCGGCGTCGCCTTCCAGCAGACCGAGGTAGATCGGTGGGGTGAAGCCGTGCAGGAAGGGCGAGGTGTCGGCCTTCTGGTCGGCCAGGGCCCACAGACGAATGCTAGAAGCGAGGACCGAGCGGATTCCCTCGCGCGATTGCATGGCACGACGCAGCTTGCGCAGCAGGGCCGGGTCCTTGCGCTGCAGGTGGATGAGCTCTTCGACTTCGTCGCATAGGAGCAGCAGGCGCAGATTCTTGGCCCGCAGCTTGCGGCGCAGGCGGCCGAGAGAGGCGAAGAGGTCGTCCGCCGCCACGTCGTCGACCGGGATGCCCAGGCGATCCAGACGCTCCTCGGTGTCGAGCAGGGCATCGGAGAAATCCTCGTGCAGCTCCTCCGGGCTCTCGGCCCCCTGGAGATCCCAGAAGAGGGGAAAGTAGCCGCTTTCGGGCGAGCTGGCGGTGAGATACTCGAGCTGTTTGAGAACGGAGGTCTTGCCGACTCGCCGGGTGCCGAGCAGCCACAGCCAGTTGCGATTGCCGTCGAGGATCTCGCGGATCTGGGCGGCGCGACCGTAGAAGCGCTCGCCGCGCACCCATTGCCCGACGTCGAAGGGTTCCGGCCGCGCCGAGGCCTGCCAAGGCTGCGGTGACTCCAGCGCCGCAGCCACACCGGGCACCGGCGAGGCCAGGGGTTTCGGCTCCGGCAGGACAACGTTGGCGATCAGGCGGTAGCCGCGCTTGGAGATGGTCTCGATGTAGCGCGGGTTGTGGGCGTCGTCTTGGAGAGCCCGACGCAGCGCCGCGATCGCCCGGGTGACCACCGAATCGGTAATGAACTGATCCGTCCACACCGCGTTCGTGATGTCGTCCTTCGACACCACGTCGCCGGCCCGGCTGGCCAAGAAGGCGAGGACATCCATCAGCTTGGGCTCCACCTGGACGCTCTTCTCACCCCGCGACACGCGGTTCAGGCTCGGCTGGACGCGCCAGTCGTCGAGCTGGAAGTCTTCGGAGATCGCCTTGTCCAGGCGCTGGGCAGGATCCATTGCCGGGATTGTAACTTGAAGCGGAAGACGTGAAGCCATCGCCGGGGGTGAACCCCTCGCAATGAAAGGCGCCCCTCCGGGGCTTGGCGGCTGAAGCCGCGGTTCCGGTCAGCTGGCTTCAGCCAGAAAGCCCGCTCTGCGGGCGCCTTTGATAGCCCGGGCATTCATGCCCGGCAGGCGCGGGGCCGCCGCCCCGAGCTCACGCCCGAGCCACAGGGCTAGATCGTGGCGATACACTGTGCCCAATCAACCGAGGGGACCAGTATGAGCAAGGACGACGACGCAGGCCGCGGATTCCACATGACGCCGGACGAGTTTCGCCAGCGCGGCCGTGAGGTGGTCGATTGGATCGCCGATTACATGGAGAGGGTGGAGGATTTACCTGTCCTCTCCCAGGTCGAGCCGGGCGAGATCCGCCAGCAGCTGCCGGCCGAGCCGCCCGCAAACGGCGAGCCCTTCGAGGCCGTGCTGGCGGATTTGGAAGACATCATCATGCCCGGCGTCACCCATTGGCAATCGCCGAATTTCTTCGCCTACTTCCCGAGCAACCACTCCGGCCCCTCGATCCTCGGCGAGCTGCTGTCAGCGGGCATCGGCGTGCAGGGCATGCTGTGGGCCACCAGCCCGGCCTGCACCGAGCTCGAAACCCACGTGCTCGATTGGCTGGTGGAGATGCTCGATCTACCGCGCGGGTTCCTATCGTCGAACGACGGTGGCGGGGTGATCCAGGACACTGCCTCGAGCGCCGGTCTCTGCGCCCTGCTGGCGGCGCGCGAGCGGGCCACCGGCCTCGCATCCAACGCCGAGGGCTGCCGCCAGCCGTTGGTGGCCTACACCTCGACCCAGGCCCATTCGTCGATCGAGAAGGCGGTGCGTATCGCCGGCCTGGGCAGCGACCAGCTGCGCTTGATCGAGGTCGACGGCGTGCACGCCATGCGACCCGAGGCGCTCGAGATGCAGATCGCCGCGGACCTCGCTGTCGGCCAGAAACCGTGTTTCGTCTGCGCCTCGATCGGCACCACGTCATCGAACGCCGTCGACCCGGTGCGTCGGATCGGCGAGATCTGCAAATCTCATGGCTTGTGGCTACACGTCGACGCGGCGATGAGCGGCACAGCCGCCCTATGCCCCGAGATGCGCCACCTGCACGACGGGGTGGAGCTGGCCGATAGCTACTGCTTCAACCCGCACAAGTGGATGTTCACCAACTTCGACTGTAACTGCTTCTGGGTGGCTGATCGCGGCGCTCTGATCCGCAGCCTGTCGGTGCTGCCCGAGTACCTGCGCAATCAGGCCACCGAGAGCGGCGCGGTGATCGACTACCGCGACTGGCAGATCCCCCTCGGACGCCGCTTCCGCGCCCTCAAGCTATGGATGGTAATCCGCCACTACGGGGTCGAAGGCTTGCGCTTCCACGTCCGCCGCCACGTCGAGCTGACCAAGCGGTTCGTCGATTGGGTGGAGGCCGATCCCGACTTCGAGCTCACGGCGCCGGCGCCGCTCAACCTGGTCTGCTTCCGGCACCGCGGTGGCGACGAGATCAACCAGGCGATCATGGATCGGCTCAACGCCTCCGGTGCCCTCTACCTGACCCACACCAAGCTCGACGGCCACCTCGTCCTGCGCCTGGCGATCGGCCAGGCGCACACCGAGGCACGCCATGTCGAACGGGCGTGGGAGCTGATCCGGCAGGCGGCACGAGCTACCGGCTAGGCGGCTCCACAATCTCCTCGCAACTGGCACTCCGGCGGCGCCGAGCCAACTGGACGTCGACGTGCCGTAAGCGGCGCTAGCAGGCTGGCAAAAGTCACACCAACGGGCTCGACGTCCGGCGGATGAGGCGCTGCCAGAGATCGCTCGGATCCTCGGTGAAGATCGAATCGGCGTCGGCTTCGATCAGCCACCAGCTGCCGCGCTCGATCTCCCAATCCAGCTGCTCCGGCGCCCAACCGGCAAAGCCGGAATAGACGCGAAAGTTCTTTTCCTCTTCCCCGAGGAGATGCTCGAGAACTGACGAGCGGGACGAGACATAGACGTCTTCGAGCACCGACTCAGTGCCGTCGGGCTGATCTTCGGAGCGCAGCAGCATCCAAATTCGGCGTGGTTCGACGGGGCCACCAAAGTAGAGCGCAGGCGAGGGCTCGTCTGCCTTTTCGAGCTCGGGCAATGCGTCTCCGAGCGTTGTCTCCAATGGCCGATTGACGATCACCCCCGCAGCGCCATCCGGGCCGTAGGCGACGAGGAGCACGACCGTGCGGGCGAAATTCGGATCTCTCAGGTCGCGCCCAGCGACGAGGAAAACACCCTTCGCCGGCTTTTCCAAGAGCTCCGATCGGGGTGGTGATCCGACAGCTCGCGGACTTAACGTCGACAGCAGCAGGGCGCCAGTGGCCGCGACAACGAGGCGGAGGCGAGGCTTGCCAGAGAGTCGTCGATGCCAGCTCACAGTCACCCAAGCATAGTCCACTCCTCGCGTCACGACACCATTGTTAAGATACTAAGTTTTATTAAATAGATAAATACTGATAGCTTCTGCATGCTGTTTCGGGCGCAACGCTCGCGCAGCCCGTGGTAACGATCTGTTGGGCATGACCAGAAAGGGGAACGCAAATGAAGAAGCGGCACAAGAAGCTGAGCTTGAATCGCGAGACGATCCGGCGCCTGGAGCAACCGCAGATC
>JBCCGX010000977.1:0-4082 GCA_039029035.1 Acidobacteriota bacterium
CACTGGTCGGCGCCGGGCTGTAGGCGCCGGTCGTGACCTGGGTGATGTCGATGCCGTCGTCGATGTCGCCCAGCAGACCGTCGCCATCGTCGATCACCGACAGGGTGTCGAGGGGCAGGTTGCCGCTGTTGGCGATCGAGACCAGGTAAGCGAACGCCTGGCCCTCGGCCGGCGGCAGGGTCGCCGGCCGTCCGTCGGCAAAAGCCTTCGACACCATAGCCTCGGCGGTCTCACCAAAGACGCTCAGGGTCGACATGAAGTCGAGCGGACCGAAGGGCACCAGGGTTGGATCGGGGGGCGAATCGAGAACGTCGACCGAAGCGTCGGCGGTGGCGGTCACCGTCTGGCCATCGGAGAACGTCGGTTGCGGAAAGTTGAGCTCGACCGAAACGGTCACCGTGCTGCCGACGGCAATCGGACCGAGGCTCGACCAGGTGACAGTGTTGGCCAGAGCGTTGAAGACCCCGCCGTCCATTGGCACGACCGAGTCGACCCCCGGCGGCAGAGTCAGAACCAGCTGTGCAACGTTGACGAAATCGAGGCTACCGCTGGCGGTGCTCGGTCCGAGGGTAACCTGGTAGGTACTGGGGAAGGCCCCCGGCGGCCCCGGCGACTGGCAGCTGTCGAGGAAGCCGTTCTGCAACGCCACATCGATGTCGGCCATCGGACTGGCGGACGCCGTAACCGGCGGCAAATCAGCTGTTTGGGAGATCAACGGCGGATCGCCCATCGAGTTGACCGCACCGATGTTCATCGTGGTGGTGGTGCCGTCTGGTGTCGAGCCGTTGGGGAAGCGCACGGTGATGTCGAGGTCGCCGGCGTTGCCGGCTGGCACTGAGGCTTGGAAGGTAAACGTCACTGTACCGCCCATCGGCGAGCCATCGTGCATCGCGGAGGCCACGTCACCGGGCGGGAAGAAGGCAGGTGGCACGAATTCCACCTCGGGTGGCAGGTCGACCGTGACCGTCGAGTTCTCACAGTCACCAACTACGAGATTGCAGGCATAGGACACCCGGTAGCGGAGATTGGCGCCGATCGAAGCGGTATTGCCAGGGGCGTCAAACAGCGCCGTCGCGAGACTCAGTTCTTGCGCCTGGATCGGTACGGCCGACAACGCAAGCATCGCGACCATCGTTGATGAAAACCAGAAGCCCGCACGCCGACGGACAGAAGAAGGGCGCAAATACGCTGGGGTGTGCCTCGACATATCTCTGAATCTCCCTAAAAACCTATGATCCGAAAGCTATCCAACGAAGATCGACTCAGGGCATGGTCGACACAGGGCATTGCAGGCCGGCCCCGTAAAGGTTCAGGGCCGGGGCATGAGCCGCGGACTGGCAAGCGAGATCCTTCGGCTCGCTGGCATCCGGGACCGTGATCTTCGAGAACGAGAGTATTGTAGCCAAACCGCCCCACCGGGGATATAGATCAAGCGCCGACAGAGATCATAGGATTTGTCTTACAGATCGACCTGAGCAAGATCATGCCGCGTCGAAGCTGCCAGCCGCCGAATCGAACCCGATAACCGCCTCGGGAGGCGCTGGGGAACGCACCGGGAAGACCCGGCGACTGGCAGAAGCGGAAGCTATCCCGGACGGTAGGCCTCAACCGGCGCCGGGCACTCAGTCGCCCGGTCGGTCTCCTCAAACCGCCATCGGGCTCCCCGGGTCCAAGGCCCTTTGGACCGAGCCGGGAACCCAGAGTCTGGCGCCGACGCGTCATGCGGTGTGTGGGCGGGAAAACGCTTGTTCATGCGGATTTCCTGAGCCTACCGGCCCCGCTTGGCAAGGGCTATCGACCAGACTCCTACAAGCACCGAAGGATCATTCTGACAGCTCGCGAGAGACCGAGCTGTCCATTCCATCTCGTCCGGTTGGGGGATCGCCTGCCCTCTCAGACAGAAAAAACACCCGCTCTTCTTCGATCAACAGATGACGCGGAAAAGCCTGTGGAAAAGCGGGAGGAAAACCGCCTCGAAGCCCCAATCTAAAGGCTCTTGACCAGATTGCACAAAAAAATGTGCAACACTGCCTAAACATATCATTCCAAAGGACTTAAACAACTGCCATGGGAACCTTCAACCCATCGGTCGGTTGCAGTGCGGTTAGTTTTCCACAGGAAAAACCTCATGCGCTACTTTAGGGGTTTCGTAAGCCCTTGAATCACAGCATTTAAGGCTCGCCCAACCAGAGAAAAAGCTCTCTCGAGCTCATCTCAGAGAATACTGGCGTCCTCCAGTACACGCCGGAACGCGCGCCAAGCCGCACCGCGATGGGCGAGCTGATCCTTGACCTCCGCAGGCAGTTCGGCACAGGTCTCTTGGCGGCCTTCAGGTACGAAGACCGGATCCCAGCCGAACCCTCCGGTACCACGCGGCTCAGTCACGAACTTGCCGCGGGTTCGCCCTTCGGCGAGAAGGATCGTCTCACCCTCCCGATAGAGCAGGGCGCAGCGCGCCGTGGCCCGCGGATCACCCAAAGCATGGACCGCCCGCGCGATCCCGACAGGCCCCATGGCCTCGAGCATCCATTTGATCAAAGGTCCCGGGAATCCGCCCATCGCGTGGAGCTCGAGTCCGGTCTCTTCGACGACCACCGGCCGCTCCAGCCGTCGCCAGGCTTCGTCGCCCTTGGCTCGCAGCACCTCTTCCAGATCCAGGGATTGAATCTCTGGTAGATCCACCGCCTCGGACGCCAGCCGACAACCGAGGGCGAGCTCGGCCTCGACCAACTTGTTGCGGTTGCCGGTGACCAGGGTGAACGGAGGCGCCGGCGAGGTCAAGATCGCACCACTCGATGGGCCAGGATCGGCTGGCTCAGACCCTTGAGCTGGAACTCTCCCAGGCTATCGGTGGCGATCTTGCCTGCCAGCAGACGCTGCGTCGTGTCGCCGAGCACGATGTCCCCTGGGCCTGCGACGTTACCTTCGAGCCGCGCCGCGACATTGACCGTGTTGCCGAGCACCGTGTAGTCGACCCTACGCTTGGAGCCAAGGTCTCCCACCACCACCGGGCCTGAATTGATGCCGATGCGGGTCGCCACACGAGCCATCCCTTGGCTCTCGCGCTCGGCATTCCAACGATCGAGAGCGTCGCAGAAGCAGACCGCAGCGTGGACTGCGCGGTAGGCATGATCGTCCTGGCTCACCGGTGCGCCGAAGAACGCCATGACGCAATCGCCGATGAACTTGTCCAGCGTGCCACCGTGGTCGAAGATCGCCTCTGCCGCGTGCGTGAAATAGCCCTCCATGAGCTCAGCAACTTCCTCTGGCGGCGCCTTCTCGGAGTAAGCGGTGAAGCCGACGACATCGGCAAAGAACACCGACACCTCGGCTTGCTTGAGGCCGCGGCGTGCGTCGTCGCCTACGGCGGCGCCCTGTTGCATGAACTCCTCGACCACCGCCGGCGAGTGGTAACGCTCCAGGCGACTGCGGATCTGGCGCTGGAACTCCGCCTCGCGAGCGTTGCGGTTGCGCTCGATTGCGACGGCGCAATAATTCGCCAGAGCTGCCAGCAGATCGACGTCGGGCTCGGTGAAGCTACCGGTGTGGTGCGGCGTGTCGACCTGCATGACGCCGATGATCTTCTCCCCCGACCACAACGGAGCGCACATGGCGGCACGAATCTGATGGATACGCACTGACTCGGTGCCGGCGAGGCGTTGATCGGACAGCGCGTCGTAGGTCAGCAGTGCGACGCGCTCTTGGATCACTGACTCGAGCATCGTCTTGGAGATCGGCACCTCACTCTCGGGGCGTAGCTCCACCTGCTCGTCGATCCGCACGAGCTCGCACTCCAACTCGCCACTCGCTTCGTCGCGCAGCAAGATGAAGCCACGATCGACCGGCAGAGCCTCGAACGCGATCGCCAGGACGTGCTCCAGGATCTTGTCGTCGGACTCGGTCGTGATCAAGAGGCGTGCAAGGCGGGTCATGAAGCCAAAGATGTGGCTGTTGTAGGCTTCGTCCAGAGCCTGCCGCTTGCTGCGGCGAATCGCCGAGGAATTGCCTTCCGGCGCGGCGGCGTCGTCGAGGCCATAGTCCTTGGAAAAATCCGACAGCGAGCGGATGATCGTGGCATTGGA
>JBCCGX010000978.1:0-4076 GCA_039029035.1 Acidobacteriota bacterium
GCGGCGGGCTTCGCGGCCGATTTCCCCGGCACTGTGTCGATCCGTCCGGAGACTGTCACCGCTCTCTTGACCGACATCGCGGTCGCCCTTTCACGCAGCGAGCTGCGCTATCTGGCCCTGGTCAACGCCCATCTCGATCCGACCCATCTGCAGTCGATCTACGATGCCCTGGGGCGTATCCAAAGCGAGACCCGGCTGGCAGTGACCTTCCCCGACATCACCCGCAAACCCTGGGCTCTACGCCTCGGTGACGAGTTCAAGAGCGGCGCCTGCCACGCCGGTTGCTACGAAGGCTCGATGGTCATCGACCAACGGCCGGATCTGGTGCGCGAGGAGATTCGCCGCGAGCTACCGGCCAATCCGGAATCGCTGTCGCGCGCGATCTGGAAGGGGCTCAAAACCTTTGCTGAAGCCGGCGGTCCGGAGGCCTACTTCGGTGACCCGGCCGCCGCCACGGCGGAGGAAGGCGCCGAGACGATTCGTGTGCTGGGCTCTATCCTGGAAGAAGCGGTGGTGCAAATGGTCGAGGGCTAGGCGGATCGCGTCCGACGCCTGGCTTCGGGGGCCCCGAGTGTTGTGGCGATCAGGACGTGGGTGGCCTTCGGGTCGCCGAGCTCTTGGATCAACGCCTCGAGGTGGATGCCGCGATCGACGAGCGGCACGAGGCTCTGCAGGCCACGGCTTTCGCCGCGCAGCAGCGCCTCCCGTTGCTCTTCGCTGACGGCCTGAGCGAGACTCTCGACCAGGGCCTTCTTGGCCTCGCTCGACAGGCCGCTAGGCCTGGTGGGCGGCGGGCCGCCGGCCTGGTGGCGCCGGTAAGCGGCGAGATAGGCTGTAGCTGCAGTGGGGATGTCGACGGCCTGCCGTGGCGGGGAGAGCAGGGCAAAACGGCCGCGGCCGAGGCGGCCGGTGGTGGTGGCATAGCCCGTGATCTGCCGTAGCCAATGCCGTACCGAGGCGGGGAGCCGTCGACGGATCGGTGCCGGGAGCCCGGCCCACAGCCAGCGTACCAGCCAAAGCCGCGCGGCGTGCCAGACGGACTCGCGAGCGGCGCTCAATCGATCGCCTCCATCCAGCTCTTGAGCGCCCCGAGCAAGCGCTTGAAGTAGAGAGCGCCATCATCGTCGAGCACCGCGTGGCTGGCGGCGGGTGGGCCCTGGTACACCACCTCGTAAGGTGCCTTTTTGAGCAGACGCCGGGCCCGGGCCACGACCGGCGGATCCGCCGAGGTGTTGACTCGGAACAGCGAGCGTAGAAGGACGAGCCGAGGCTCGTCGTCGATCGCGCCGCGCAGCAGGATCAGATTGACATCGCGCTGGCGACTCTTGCGGTCGATGCGCACCACTGAAGCGCCCTGGCGGGCGTCCGTGAGGAAGCGGTCGAACGCCTCGGTTCGGAGGTCCAGGGCGTCAGCCACGGTGTCGGCCTCGCTCGACAGGAGCTCCATGAACTGCTCGAAGAGGGCGCCGGCGACGAGAAAATCTGGCGGCAGCACGCTGACCCGCGCCGTGACTCCGGTGCGCTCGTCGCGCTCCAACTGCACCGATTGGCGCATGAGAAACGGCTGATCGGCTTTGCTCTGCACCGCCAGGCTGCCGTCGTCATCGAGTCTCAGGGCCGCCGTCGATCGGAATTCAGCCACGGTGTAGGCGCTGGTCAGGTGGCGCCCCACGTCGGTCAGACGCTCGCTGTTAGTGGCCTCGCCGGAAGGGGCAGCAAGGGCCTTCGTCGCCCGGCAGTAGGCCTGGACGATGCGTCGCAAGATGGTGTCGGGGTCGGTTCGCTGATCGGAAAAGGGCGCGAAGGGGGAGACCCGGTCGCGCTCCGGGCCGGCGTCGAGCCAAGCACGGAGCGTCTCGATCAGGGCGACGAAAGGCGCCAACCGCCAGCCGCTCGATGTTTCGAGTGACTGCGAGCGATACCACAGCTGTGCTTTTTGGAACTTGCGGCGTACGTCGGGGATCCAGGCCGCCAGAATGTCGTCGGGATCGGGACCGATGCGCAGCAGAAGGGTGTTGTCTCGCGTCGCCACGCCGGTCGAAGACGTCAAGGGCGCGTAGCGCTGCAACTGCGCCACGTTCGGGGCCAAAACCAGAAACGGCGGTGCGCCGAGTTGGAAGCTCACTTGGGGGAGGCTCACCGCAGGCGCGGGTGTCGCCACGGGGGCGAAGCGCAGCTCGATCTCGATCTCGACGACGATCTGATTACCCTGCTGCGCCCGGCGTTGCGGCCGGAGACTGAGGAAGAATCCACGCTGGGGCTGTTTGACGAGGGAGAAGGCCCATTGCCAGGTCACCGGCCCGAGGACGTAGGGCAGGGGCGCGTGGGGCCGCAGGAGCTGCGCCGTTGCGCGCTCGGCCAAACTTCGATCCGCGGCCGAGACCTGCGACGCGAGCCGCGCGGCCAGGGTTGGCAGATCGTCGAAAGGAAGCTCGTCTGTGGCCGCCGCGGTCATGGCGCCGTTCCAACCTCAGCTAGCCAGGAACGTCGCCTGCTGCTGACCCAGGTCGGCGATGAAATCGCGCAAGCGCTGCTGGTCGTGGAAGGTGCCGTTGACGGTGAAGCGATAGATCTCGTCGAGGACCGGCGGAGGGCCGAGGGTCAACGACCAGATTCCCAGGTTCTTTTCGGCTTCGCGATTGGCGTAGAACAGCAGGTAGCTGTTGTCGCCGGAGCCGACGCTGATCACCTGGCTGCGGTGGTCCAGCAGGACCTTTCGGTTGGCGCGGAAGGCGGTGGCCGTCGGGCCAGCAGGAGCGGCAGCTTCTTCGACCGCGGCGAAGAGACTGCTACGGATGGTCGGATCGAGAACCAACTGCAGGCTGGGCGCGGCGCTGCGCAGCTCGGCCAAGAGCTCCGGTGGGGGCGGCACCGCCACGAGGTCGAATTGCACCGACTGCTGGTGCTCTTGCTGGGCGGTATTGACGTTCTTGTAGAACAGGATGTTGACGCCCTTGTTTTCGACGTTCTCGACCGCGAAGCGGACCTCGGCGGAGAGTTTGGGGATGCGATAGAGGGTGGGCATGTCCTGGGACCCGCTGCGCATCGCCTGTTTGGCTTGCTGATCGAGCAGGCCCTGGGCACCGATCACGCTTTGGCCGACGTCGGTCATGAACTGCCCCAGATCGATCTTCAAGGGTTTGTCAGCCTGGGTTCCGGTGCCGCCGGACGCGACCCCTTCGAGCCCGGCGCCGGGCGCCGTCGTTGCAGCAGCTGTCGCAGCGCTTGGTGGCGCTACGGCGGTCCCAGCCGCCGGGACGGCAGCCGTCGGGTCGCCGAGCAGCGTGTCGAGCTCTTCGATCGTGTTCAGCAGGCGTTGTTGAATCGCCAACAGCGCTTGCTCGATGTTCTTGCGCTTGACCTTCTGGATGACGTTGCCGAGATCGTCGGTGGTTTGCTCGGCTAGCTTTGCGAGGAGCTCGATTCGAGGATCCGCCATGGTTCGACCTTTCGCGAAATGAGGGAGCCGGCGTGGCACCGATACAGCGTGGCACCGGTTCGGCCTGGCGCCGATACGGCGTGGCGTCAGGCGCCGGGGCAAGAGCCCGGGCGTAGGCTCTGGCTACGTCGTGGCTGGGGTGGTCGGTGCGGGCGTCGTGGCCGTGTCAGCGGTGTCGACCTCGGCCGGGTTGCCGCCCAGGTCTGACGAGACGCCTTGCAGGGTCGAAAGCAGCTGTTGATTGAAGGCCGGCAGGTCGGGCAGGGTGAGACCCTCGGTGTTGAGGGCCTGGGCACGGGCCAGGAGGTTGGTCATCACCGTCGTGTCGAGATTGCGCGCGTTGATCACCGAGCGCACCACGGCAGCGGCGCGATAGTCGAAGCCGTAGGCAGCGGAGGCGGTCGCACTGACGGCGACGGCGCCGATATTGCCGCCGGCGGTGATGCTGCCGGTGGCCTGGAAGCTTTGCGATAGATCGAGGCGGACTTCGATCGATGTCTCGGTGTACTGCAGCAGCGGTGGGGCCAGCCGGGTGATGACACCTTCCAAGAAGGCGCGAGTGTTTTCGTCGGTCGTGGTGCCCTCACCGAGCAGCGATTTGGCCAGCGTGACGATCTCTCGCAGCGCCTCCACATAC
>JBCCGX010000979.1:0-4066 GCA_039029035.1 Acidobacteriota bacterium
CGCTTGCCGGGACGGACCTCGTTGGCCTCACCCTGAACCAGACCGTAAAGATTCGGTCGACCGGGAGCGGTAGCAAAATCGTCCATCTCGTTGTTGAGGAAGAAGCCCACCTCCGGTACGTAGAGCGAACAGCCGAAGAGGCCGTTCAGGGTCGTCGTCAAGGCGACGATATTGCCCTCGGCATCCACCGCCGACAAGTGGGTCGTGTCCCCCGACTCGGCGCTACCCGCGGCCGCCTGAGCAGCGCCGCGCCACGGCTCGATGCCGTCTGAAGCACTCGCCTGGCGGGGTTTGACCGACGCGGCGCGGCGGTCGAGCCAGGACTCGGCGAGCAGCTCGTTGGCTCGCGCCTGAGTGGTCGAAGGATCTCCCAGTAAGAAGCGATCCGCGAAGGCGCGACGCCACGACTCGGCAATCAAGTGGGCACGCTCGGCGCCAAAGCGCGGCTGCTCGTTCCAGGCGAGGCGGTCGACCAACGCCGCCGCCGACCCTAGCAAGATGCCGCCGGAGGACGGCAGATCGGCTGACGCCACCTGCCAGCCGAAGGCTTCAAAGCGCACCGGCTGGCGCCAGACCGGCTCATAGGCTGCCAGGTCCGCCGCCGTCAGAATGCCACCATAGCGTGACGAAAGGGTCTCGATCGCGCGCGCCCGCTCACCTTCGGTGATCGCTGCCGGCCCCTGCGCGGCATAATCTTTCAGCGTCGCGGCGAGCTCGGGCAGTCGCAGCTTGGTACCCGCGGCGAGTGGCTCGCCGCCAGGCAGCCAGACGTCGGCTGTCTCGGGAAAACGCGCCAGTACCTCGCGTTTCGCTTCCAGCCCCTTCTGTAGCCGGCGGCTGACTTCAAAGCCCTCCGCTGCCAGACGCCGGGCAGGCTCGACGACCGCCGCCCAGGTGAGCTGGCCAAAGCGCTCGTGCAGAGCGAACAATCCACTCGGCGAGCCGGGCACTCCGGCGGCCAGGGGCCCAACCAGGGAGGCATCCGGGACCGGCTCTGCCGCTTCGTCGAGGTAGGTGTCACGCCGCGCCGCAGCCGGTGCCGTCTCGCGAAAATCAAGATAGGCGATCTCGTCGCCAAACTTGATCACGGCGAGGCCTCCACCTCCGAGGTTACCTGCCTCGGGCTCCACCACCACCAGAGCCAGGGCGGTTGCCACCGCGGCGTCTGCGGCATTGCCCCCTTGCCGCAGGATCTCGAGGCCGACCTCCGTGGCGAGAAGCTCGTCGCTGGCCACTGCTCCACCTGTTCCCTGGGCCGGCGGACGGGAGGCGGCACCAAGAGGCGCAGAGGGGACAGTCGTCGCCAAGATCAGTAGCAGAATCGACCCGCCGCGTACCAACAGGCTGGGCACGGCGCGACGGTGTGTCATCGAGCACTTCGAAGTGGGTTTCATTCCCCCATTGTAACAGCCACCACCCCTTGGAACAGCCGCCACCCTTTGTAGCAGCCGCCATCCTCAGCAAGCCAACGACCCATGAATCCCCTACTGAGGCTCACCCGCCTGCGGTACTCGATCCGCGGCGAGTGAGCCCTGCCCGACCGAACACCGCGAGGAAGACGATCCTTGGCATCTCGGGTCGAGCTTCGCCTTCCTCCGGCGGGCCAACTCCGTTACGAGCTGCCGTCCACGTCGATCCAAGGGTTCGCACCAGCATTGACCCCACTGTGAGCCGGCACCGTGCGGCGCTCTACGGGCCGCCCATCAGCCGCCTGGGAAACGGCATAGGCCAAGGCGATGGGGATCAACAGAGAGGTCAAGAAGTAGTTCGAAGCGCCCGGCAAGCTGGGAACAAAACCGGCGACGACCAACGGCAGAACACCGCCGAGGAAGCTGAACAACAGGACGTTGAGACCCGAGGCGGCGCGCTCTTCGGGATGGGCCTTGACAAACGAGCGAATCAGCACCCCTATAGCAATTAGGAGTTGCACCACCGCCACAGCCGAGGCGACGGCGGTCGCCAACTGTACTAGCTTTGGCTGAACGAGCAGCGCCACGCCGGCGACCACAGTGGCGATAGCGACCGGACCGTAGAGCAGACCACGCGCGATCTTGCGGTCGAGAAATGGGCGCCGCAAAGGGAACCGGAGAAAAAAGTGCAACAGCAGCGCCGGCATCAGCAAGGTGGTAGCCAATGCAACTAGCGCACTGATCAGGCGGAGGTCCGCTTGCGCGATGTAGGGCGGCGCAACGAAGGCGATCAGCCCCGCGACGCCGAGGTAGGCGAGCAGCCGAGAGGTTGCGGCGGGAAAGCGGAAATAGGTACCGACGCCGCAGACGAGAAATGCCAGACCGATCAGCGCCGCTCCATAAGTGAGGCCGATCAGATTGCGCGGCAGCTCGGAGAAGGTCACTGCCAGCTCAACCGGCGCGCTCTCGCCTTGGCGCTCGACCAGGTAATGCCGTGTCTCGCCGATCGCTGCCCGCGGCTGCCGAATCAAACGGCGGAGATCCGTCGTGTCGACCCCAGCGCTGACGAGGATCCGGTCACCGACCTGAAACCCGGCCACAGCCGCCGGGCTCTCGGGCGTCACCTGCGTCACCTGAGTGCCACCGGATGCGATGAAACCGCTAAAGGCGTTATTCGGCAGATCGATCAGGCTGAGGGCAGCGATCGCGACGGCCACCGAGGAGGCGATCCACCAGCCGGCACGACCCGGCGGTTGACTTGCATGGCTCATGTTCGGGCTCCTGTCTCCTGGATTGAAGGCTCGCTCCGGTCATCCACAGGATCACTCGGGCGGGTTCGATCCACGAGCTACGGCCAACCGAGCCCGGCGTTGTTCACTCTGCGGCCAGACGGCCCACCCATGAAGCGAAACGGATCCGCGATGCCGCGAAGGGTCAGCTGTCGCTGACTCCACCCTCAGCCTACGCTCTCGTCGAGACCGAACCGCCGCTCAGGGAAGCCAGCACAGAAACGGAGCGGGGGAATTCTCTTGCTGCTGGGCCGATCCGTTCGCAACTTCAGTCGAGCCCGCCAGACGGGCGACACAAGCACGGTCGAGGTAACGCAAAGCCTTGTCTGCATCGCCGGCGAGTAGCTCGAGCTCCGCCGCCAGCGTGAGCAAATTCGGCGATGACGCATCGATCGCCAGAGCCTGCTCCACACGCAGACGGGCTCGCGGCAGGCTGCCTTGGCTGAGCTCGAGCCGGATGAGCTCGATCAAAGCGGGCTCGTAACCTGGCCGCGCTGCCAGGGTCCGGAGCAGCCGTTGTCTCGCTTCCCCTGACTCCTCCAACAATCGATAGGCCTGGGCGAGCCGGGTCGAAGCCTCCGCGTCGAAGACGCTGACCTGCGCCGCCTCGTGTGTCTCCAAAGGATCTCGCGCCATCGACTGCTGGAGCAACCGGACGTCGGCAATTCGCTCAGTCGCAGCTGGCGACTGGGCGTCGTCTTGCAGAACCTGGCGGTAGAGCACCGTCGCGGTCGACATCCGGCCGCGAGCCAGCATCGAATCCGCCATGTAGGTCAAGGCTCGGGGCCGATCCTGCCGATGCTCGTTGGCACGGCTGCCGGCATCGAGGCCAGCTGCGCTCCATCCAGTCTCCCAGCTGGCCTCGATCCCGGCGGCGCGCAATGCCGCAGCCTCGCCCATGTCCCGCACCAGATCCCGGCCCTTCTCCTCACCCAATGCCACCGACTCGCGCCGACCCGCGGCGAAGAGGATCAACAGCATCAGACCCGAAACACCGATCCATAGCGAACGCCGGCGGATACTCAAAAGTGTCCGGGAGGTCCTGTGATCAAGGTCTGGCTCCGACGTTTCGCTCAGCTCCGAGCTGTTGTCGAGCTCGACAGTCGCGACGAGTCGATAGCCACGCCGGGCCAGCGTTTCGATGACGCGCGGCGCTTGCGGGTCGTCGGCGAAGACCCGGCGCAGCTCGGAGATGCCACGCCACAGGACGTCGTCGGAAACAAAAGCGTCGGCCCAGACGGCCTGCAGCAACTGCTCCTTGGAGACGACTTTGCCCGCATGACGAACCAGCACCCCGAGCAACTCGGCCACACGAGGCTCCAGAATCGTCTTCTCCTCCCCGCGCCAGACCTCTCCCGTGGCCAGGTC
>JBCCGX010000980.1:0-4063 GCA_039029035.1 Acidobacteriota bacterium
AGGCGCCGGGGGAGCGAACGATTAGCGCGCGTCGCACGGAGTTCTTCATTGATCGATTTGATTCCAAGAGCGAAGAAGACGTCGTCGACCCCCATCCGGACAGCACGGCACCACTCTTCAGCCTCGTCGCGTTCCACACCAGGCCGGGTGACAAGTCAGAAGAAGACGTCGTGGATCCGCACCCGGACGCACAGTGCTGGCTGAAATCGGAGGAAGACGTGGTGGATCCGCACCCGGACGCGCAGTGCTGGCTGAAGTCGGAGGAAGACGTCGTGGATCCTCATCCCGATGCCGACTCTCTGATAGTGGGTCGATCCGAGTTGGTCGCCAGGTCGATCGTCTTCGCCAACGCCGGGAAGTCAGCGGTCGAGGGCAGAGCAGGTGCGGTGGTCAGCGAGGGTGGTTCGAGCCTGGCCCGATGGTTGGCGGGCCGACGATGAAGTAACTCGAAGTCCCTGTTCTGCCGGGGGTCGGTGGGTAGCGTAGCCGGTGGCTCGCTACCCGTCTTGCTGTCCGGAGGCTCGCGCGGCGATTGCCTCGGCAATCCGGCGGTACCTGGCGGCGTCTTCGCCCCGACCCCAGCTTTCGTAGAGCACGATGGTGCGCTCGAGTGCATTCAGGGTCGAAGGGGCAGCGTCGCCGCGAATTTGCCTGAGCTCGGCAAAGCTGTGGGGTAAGTACCGTTCGGCCTCGGTATGGCGCCCGCGAGCCAGAAGGTAGGCGCCCAGTACGCTTTCGGCGTCAAGAACGGCGAAGCTCTGCGCCGGCATGGTCTGGCGAAGCGTCTCGACGGCACGAATGATCAAGGGCTCGGCTTCGGCCAGCTGACCCAGATCGAGAAAGAGCTCCGCCAGTTTTTTCTCGGTCTGAGCGACGTTGGCGTGCTGCGGCCCGAGCAGCTGTCGTCGGGTGGCGAGGGCTTGACGATAGACACTGAGAGCCTCGTCGAAGCGGCTCCTGGCATGTAGTGTCTGGGCGAGGCCGTTTTGGACCTCGGCGACCTCGCTGTGTTTGGGCCCGTGGACCGCGAGCCGGACCTTGAGGGCCTGGCGCAGTAGGGGCTCGGCGTTGACGAAATCCCCCCGGTTGATTGCCAGAGCGCCCAGACTGTAGAGACTTCGCGCCACTTCGAGGCTCTCGGGCCCGTACTCCTGGCGATAGATCTCGAGGAGCTGGCGATGCAGCGGCTCGGCCTCGTCGTAGCGGCCTCGACGAACGAGAGTCGCTGCCAGGTTGTAGAGATTGGTCGCTTGCTTGAAGTCTCCTTGCCCGAGGCGTTGACGCATCGCCAGAGCCTCGCGAAAATGATTTTCGGCCTTGGCGTAATCCCCGATCTGGTAGAGCAGGCTCGCCAGGCCATTGATGTCCTTGGCCAGCTCGTCCCGGTCCCTGGGGTCGTTGGCGGAGCGCACGGCCAGGGCCTCTCGTTTGAGCTCGATGGCCTCGTCGTAGCGCCCGAGCTTGCTGTGGACGGTGCCCAGGGTGCCTAGAATCTCTGCCCGGGTTTCCGGCTCCTCTTGCAGATCGGCCAGGATGCGCTCCTTGCCGCGATCGAGAATTTCGAAGACCGTCAAGGTCTCGCCCTGCGTCTCGTCCGGATTGGCGAAAGTGAAGAGACTTTCCAGGAACCCGATCACTCGTTCGGCGCGAGTCTTCTCGCGCACGGCCTCACGCCAAAGGACTGTGGTCGAGATGGCGAAGGCAACGATCATCGCTACGGCGGCCAGGCCTAGCTTGTGGCGCCGGGCGAATTTGCCGGCGGTGTAGAGCCAGGTGCCCTGGCGGGCGCGGACCGGGAGGCCATCGAGATAGCGCCTGATGTCGTCTGCCAGTTGCGCTGCCGAGCCATAGCGATGCTCGGGCTCCTTGCGCATCGCCTTGCGGACGATGGCGTCGAGGTCCCCTCGGAGTCGACCTTCGAGGGCCCGCGCTCGCCGCCGACCGACACTCGGAGCTGCCGCCTCCGGGTCTTGCGCCGCCAGGCGGACCGCGGCGCTCGGCGGCGGCGGTTCGCGGTCGCAGACCAGCTCCAGAGCTTCCTGGAAGCTGCGCTTCCCGAGGCGGTAGGGCATGTGACCCGAGAGCAGCTGATAGAGCAGGACACCGAGGGGGTAGACGTCGCTGACGGTGGTGATCGGCCGACCCTGGAACTGCTCGGGGCTAGCGTAGCTCGGGGTCATCGGGTGGCTGTGGGGTGCCGTTGCCAGGCTCTGCAGATCGGGCTCGAGGATCTTGGCGATGCCGAAGTCGAGCAGTTTGGGCGTGCCATCGGCGGTGACCAGGATGTTGCCCGGCTTGAGGTCGCGATGCACCACAAGGCTTTGGTGAGCGAATTGCACCGCGGCGCAGACTTTGCGAAACAGCTCCAGGCGCTGACGGATCGACAGTCGATGATCCTCGCAGTAGCGGTCGATCGGTACGCCTTTGACGTACTCCATGGCGAAATAGGGCAGCGCGTCGGCGGTGCTGCCACCGTCGAGCAGGCGAGCGATATTGGGGTGCTGCAGATCGGCCAGGATCTGGCGCTCTTTGTAGAAGCGGTCGAGGATGTCGACGGCCTGCAGGCCGGGATGGACCAGCTTGAGAACCACCCGTTGCTCAAAGTCGTCCTCGCGCACCGCGAGGTAAACGACGCCCATGCCGCCGCGATCCAACAGGCGCTCGATCCGATAGGGGCCGATGCGCTGCCCGGGCGGCAGATCGCCGTTGGCCCTGTCGGAGCCGGTCGCCTCGGTCACTACACGGCCGCCCGAGCCGGTCGAGCTCTCGTCGTGGGTGACGAAGGTCGTGAGATCGCGTAGCAGGCCGGGATCTTGGTCCAAAGCCTGGCGCAGCGTCCGGCCTTCATCGCCGGCCTTGGCCAGAGGGGTCTCGAGAAGGTCGTCGATACGTCGTCGCCGTTTGGCGTCCATCAAACTTTGATTTAGCCCGTCTGTGGCGTGATCCGAGCTGTCGCGGCAAAACCTCATCTTAGCAATCCAAGCGTCGAGCGCGCCGGCTCACCGACACTCGACACCGACATTCGACACGCCCCCGACACCCTTGTTTACGGCCTGAAAGGCCAAGGTGTCGGTGCTGCAAGGCTCTCAGACCATGGCATGTTGCTTGCTCCTTCTAGACTGCGACGCGCCGGGGGGCGATCCACTCTTGATAGCGAAGGAGATCGATATGGCCTCAGCCAGCGAGCCCCGGCTTTACTATCCGCAAGTCCTCGACCAATCGCAGAACACCATCTTCAGCCTCGAGACGACGCCGGGCCTGAACAAGACCGAGGGCTTCAGAATCCCGCTGATCTATTTCAGTTGGGCCGTCCTCTTCGGCTCCCGATCCTCCCATCACCATCCCGACAACGACGAGCTCTTGCTGGTCCTCGAGGGCAAGGCGCAGATTACGATCGTCGGACCGGGCAAGCCGAAGCCGCCGGCCGGCAAACCGCCTCGCTTCAAGGAAACCTACGAAGTCTCGACGGGCGACGTTGTTCTCTTTCCTCAAGGCTGGACACACTACGTCGAGGAAGATCCGAAGAATCCTCTGAAGGTCTTGGTGATCTTCAACAACCAGGACTTCAAGGCGGTCGAGCACGACCAAGACGGTGACCCCGCCCTCTTTGGTGAGAACGCCTGAGTGGCCAATCCATGCTGCTAGACTGCCTTTCTATGCCGCATGCGAGGGACGATCTTCCAGAGGTTGCTACCCGAACGCAGGAGATCGAGACCCAGCTCACGGCTGGCACTCCGGCGGAATCCGCGGCCCGTCCGGCGCAAGTGCCGGGCTTGACGATTCTCTCCCACCCCGATCGCTCACGGGTGGGGGATCGTCTCGCCCTGCCGGTGCTTGCGGCCGGCCGGGCGGTCCGGCTGTCGCGCCTCGAGCCGGTGTTCGCGCCGCCCGCCGGCGGCGCCTCTTTGCCCCTGCGGGAGAGCCACCTCAGCCGGCAACCGATTCGGCTCATCGGCGATGGGCAGGGGGGCGTTCGCCTGGACCTGCGATCGACTCGCACGCCGGTGGCAGTCGACGGGGTGGAGGTGGAGGATGAAGGGGATTGCACGGCGGCGGAGATCGA